>CAMBPP010000073.1 GCA_945869715.1 Bifidobacterium breve | reverse complement strand
ATGCATCGCAGGCTTTGCGTCGCGCGCATCGTGGTTATGTGTTGGAAACCGGCCATGTAGTGAAAACTGGTCTGGGTGGCGATCTACTGAACGACCCGGCTGTACGCGCGGCGTACCTGGGTGGCCACTAAGCCCGTGTCGTTTCCCTCCGACATCAACATTGCACGTGCGGCGAAGCTGGCCCCGCTGCGCGACATTGCCAGCCAACTGAACTTGCCTAGTGAGTTTCTTGAGCCATATGGCCCCGGAGTTGCAAAGATCAAACTTGCAGCCTTAGAAGTACTTCACAGCCGTCCTCTGGGTAAATATGTGGTGGTTACGGCCATTACGCCAACGCCGTTGGGCGAAGGGAAAACCACTACGTCGGTGGGTCTTGGTCAAGCAATGGGAAAGATTGGTAAAAAGGCGGTGCTCACTTTGCGCCAACCCTCAATGGGGCCGACCTTTGGCATTAAGGGCGGAGCTGCTGGTGGCGGGTATAGCCAAGTAGTGCCCATGGAAAACTTGAATCTGCATCTCACGGGCGATTTTCATGCAGTCACAGCGGCGCACAATTTACTTTCCGCGATGCTCGATAATCATCTCTTTCGTGGAAACGAACTGGGTCTAGACCCCGACAACATCACATGGCGTCGTGCGCTCGATATGAATGATCGTTCATTGCGTTCCATTTCAATTGGCCATGGCGGAAAAATGGATGGCGTAACTCGCGATACGGGCTTCGACATTACTGCTGCATCAGAAGTGATGGCACTGCTGGGTTTGTCTACATCGCTGAAAGATATGCGTCAACGTTTAGGCCGCATTGTGGTGGGGTACACCACAAATGGTGAAGCAATAACTGCTGAACAATTGCGTGCTGCCGGCGCGATGGCCGTCATTTTGAAAGATGCACTGCAGCCAAACCTCATGCAGACCCTAGAAAATACACCGGTCATTGTGCACACCGGGCCGTTTGGAAATATTGCCACTGGCAACTCTTCAGTCATGGGTGACCTCATGGCAATGCGTATGGCCGATTACGTCATTACAGAAGCAGGTTTTGGTGCCGACATGGGTGCCGAGCGTTTCTTCAACATTAAGTGCAGAGTGTCGGGTCTAAAGCCCGATGCAGCGGTGCTCGTTGCAACTGTGCGCGCACTCAAGGCACACAGTGGTGAGTACAAAATTGTTGCTGGCAAACCATTGCCACCAGAACTCTTAGAAGAAAACCCAGAACATGTTTTGGCGGGTGCAGCAAACTTACGCAAGCAAATTGAAAATGTTCAAGTGCACGGTGTGTCGCCTGTAGTTGCAATTAATGCATTCCCTACCGACCACGACAGCGAGCATGAAGTCATTCGCCGTATTGCTCAAGAGATGGGTGCGCGAGTTGCTGTGTGTACGCATTTTGCCGATGGTGGGGAAGGCGCAATTGAACTTGCGCACGCAGTAGTAGAAGCTTGTAATGAACCCACCACCTTCTCTATGTTGTACCCCGACTCATTTTCTTTGCGCGAGAAAATTGAAAAGGTTGCACACACTATTTACGGCGCAGCCGGTGTTGAGTATTCCGAGTTAGCTAGTGAGCAACTTGATAGGTATGAACGTCTGGGAATGGGCAATTTGCCTGTGTGTATTGCCAAAACACACCTCAGCATTTCGGCAGACCCCACGCTCAAAGGGGCACCGACTGGTCATATTTTGCGTGTGCGTGAAGTGCGCGCCTCGGTGGGGGCAGGCTTTGTGTACCCCATCTGCGGCGATATGAGCACAATGCCGGGTCTTGGTTCAGCGCCCGCTGCGGAAAGTATTGATCTTGACGACGAGGGCAATGTCGTCGGGCTGTTCTAGTCTTTTCACATGGCTATTCTCGACACCAACCCATCGCAGGCTTTTGCGAACGACCGTAAGCACGTATTTCACTCGTGGTCGGCGCAAAGCACCTTGAACCCTGTGGTTGTTACGGGCGGCGAAGGTGCATGGTTTTGGGACGAGACGGGACGTAAGTACCTCGACTTTTCGAGTCAACTCGTGAATGTGAATATTGGTCATCAACATCCAAAGCTCATTGCAGCAATTAAAGAATATGCAGACCACTTGTGCACCGTTTCTCCGATACATGCCAACGATGCACGCAGTGAAGCAGCCCGACTCATTTGCGAACTAGCACCTGGCGATCTGAACATGGTGTTTTTCACCAATGGTGGGGCAGAGGCAACGGAAAATGCAATACGCATGGCACGTGTTCACACGGGCCGCCACAAAGTGCTTTCTGCGTATCGCAGTTACCACGGCGGAACTGCTGCGGCAATTCAATTGACCGGCGACCCTCGACGTTGGGGTAGTGAGCCATCAACCACGGGCATCATTAAATTCTGGGGGCCATACCCGTACCGCTCGCAGTTCTATTCACAAAGCGACATTGAAGAAAGCGAACGCGCAGTTCAGCATCTTGAAGACGTCATTATGGTGGAAGGCGCAAACAATATTGCCGCCATTGTTTTGGAAAGCGTTGTAGGAACCAACGGTATTTTGGTGCCACCACCTGGTTATTTGCAGGGTGTGCGCGACATTTGTGATCGCACTGGCATTGTGATGATTTGTGATGAAGTGATGTCGGGTTTTGGTCGCTGTGGTGAATGGTTTGCCGTTGACCATTGGAATGTTGCACCCGACCTTATTTGTTTTGCAAAAGGTGTGAACTCGGGTTACTTGCCTTTGGGTGGGGTCATTATTTCCGATCGTATTTCTGAAACGTTCCGCCAAAAGCCTTACCCGGGTGGTCTTACCTACAGTGGTCATCCACTTGCATGTGCATCGGCTGTTGCTTCCATCAACATTTTCAAAGAAGAAAAAATTGTGGAGCACGCCCGGCATTTAGGCGCAGACATCATTGGGCCAGAACTCGTAAAACTAAAAGCAAAACATCCAAGCGTGGGTGATGTTCGTGGCTTGGGCGTGTTTTGGGCAATTGAACTTGTGCGCGATCGCGAAACACGTGAGCCGCTTGTTCCGTTTAATGCATCTGGCCCTGCCGCACAACCAATGGCCGATTTAGGAGCAGCATGCAAGGCAAAGAACTTGTGGCCATTTACGCACTTCAATCGTTTGCATGTGGTTCCACCATTGGTCATTTCCGATCAGGAAATGCGTGATGGCTTAGCCATTATTGATGAGGCACTTGATGTTGCCGATGCATTTTACACTGGCAAATAAACAGGACTTAGCGATTCTGCGGGAACCCAAGATCAACAGTTGACGTGCGCGGGTCTGGCCAACGCGAGGTAACAACTTTGGAACGAGTGTAGAAGTTGATGCCTTCTGGGCCGTACATGTTTTGGTCACCAAAGAGGCTCGACTTCCAACCGCCAAATGAGTAGTACGACACAGGTACAGGCACCGGCACATTGATGCCTACCATGCCCACGTTGATATCGAACTGGAACTGACGAGCAGCACCACCGTCACGAGTAAAAATTGCCGTGCCGTTGCCGTAAGGGTTGTTGTTGATGAGTTCAACACCTTCGTCGTAACTCTTCACGCGAACAACCGACAACACGGGGCCGAAAATTTCGTCGTCGTAGCATTTCATGCCAGGTGCAACATTGTCGATGAGGCTTGGCTTTAAGTAGAATCCCTGAGCAGGAGCATCGGTACGACCATCAACGACCAGCGTTGCGCCTTCTTGGGTAGCGCCGGCAATGTAGGTAGCTACCTTGTCGCGATGCTCGCGGGTAATGAGTGGGCCCATTTCGCTCGTGGGGTCATTGCCAGCGCCCACTTTGATGTTGGGAATGCGTTCTTCAATTTTGGAAATGAGCGCATCGGCAATGGAATCGTGTGCAAGTAATACAGAAATTGCCATGCAACGTTCGCCAGCAGAACCATAAGCAGCACTTACTGCAGCATCGGCAGCCATATTGAGGTCGGCATCGGGAAGAACGAGCATGTGGTTTTTAGCGCCACCGAGTGCTTGTACGCGTTTGCCGTTTCTTGTGCCGGTTTCGTAAATGTATTTTGCAATGGGCGTTGAACCCACAAATGAAATTGCAGCAATGTTGGGGTGGTCAAGGAGGCGGTCGACTGCCACCTTGTCGCCATGAACGACGTTGAAGCATCCGTCGGGAAGGCCAGCCTGCTTCAACAACTCGGCAATGAACATGGCGACCGATGGGTCTTTTTCACTTGGCTTCAAAATAAATGTGTTACCGCAACCAAGGGCATTGGCAAACATCCACATGGGCACCATTGCAGGAAAGTTGAATGGTGTGATGCCGGCGACAACGCCGAGAGGTTGACGAATGTTGTACACGTCTACTCCGGCAGAAGCTTGCTCGCTGTAGCCGCCCTTTAAAAGGTTGGGAATACCACAGGCGTATTCAATATTTTCCAGACCGCGAGCTACTTCACCCAATGCATCGGACAGAACTTTTCCGTGCTCGGCACTCAACATGGCGGCGAGTTCTTTGCGGTTTGCATCGACCAGTTCACGCATATGGAACATCACTTCTGCGCGACGCGACAAGTTGGTGGCGCGCCAAGCGGGAAATACTGCAGCGGCGCTTGCAACTGCGGCATCGACTTCTGCAATAGAGGCAAAGTCGACAGCAGCCGATTGCTCGCCGGTGGCTGGGTTGAAAACTTTTCCAGATGTGCCAGAGGTACCTGCAACAACGGTGCCATTGATCCAATGCGAGATGCGGTTCATAATGCCTTCAGTCTGTGTGAGATGGAGAAAGTGAAGATCAGTGTAGGTATTGGCAGAGGTCGCGCTTCACGTATTTTCCGTGACCATTGCGACCACTGAAGGTGTCATTTTCCACAACGACCATGCCGCGGGAAAGCACTGTGTCGACCTTGCCGTCGATAACGATTCCTTCAAATGCGCTGTAGTCGGTATTCATGTGATGTTTGCCGTTGATGCCGATGGTGGTTTTTTGATGTGGATCCCACACCACAATGTCGGCGTCGGCCCCGGGGGCAATAATTCCTTTTTTGGGGTACATACCAAACATGCGCGCAGGTGTGGTGCAACATGTTTCCACCCAACGCTCAAGTGACAGTTCGCCAAGAACTACGCCCTGATAAATGAGTTCCATGCGGTGTTCAACACCCGGTAGGCCATTGGGAATTTTGGAGAAATCGTTGCGACCAAGTGTTTTTTGGTCTTTGAAACAGAACGGGCAATGGTCTGTGCTCACCACGGCGAGTTCGTTCATGCGCAGGCCCTTCCATAAATCACTTTGGTGCTGATGATGGTCGTGACGTGAACGAATAGGAGGGCTGCACACAAACTTGGCGCCTTCGAAGTTTGGCTGCGAGAGGTGCTCTTCCAAAGTGAGATACAAATACTGCGGGCAAGTTTCAGCAAAGACGTTCAGGCCTTCATGCTGTGCGCGGGCCACTTCGTTCAATGCTTCTGATGCAGACATGTGCACGATGTAGAGCGGAACATTGCCCGCTACCTGGCTGAGCACAATGGCGCGATGCGTTGCTTCGCCTTCAAGCAAACTGGGCCGGCTAATGGAGTGAAACACGGGGTCGGTTTCGCCCCGAGCAAGATGTTGTTGAACGAGTACGTCGATTGCCATGCCGTTTTCTGCATGCATCATGATGACAGCGCCGTTGTTGCTTGCTTCTTGCATGGCACGAAGTATTTGGCCATCGTCGCTGTAGTAGGTGTCGGGGTACGCCATGAATAATTTGAATGAAGTAACACCCTCGTGTTCAACGAGGTAGGTCATGTCTTTCAAACTTTGTTCGTGAATGTCGCCCATAATTTGGTGAAAGGCGTAATCGATAGAGCAGTTGCCAGCAGCTTTCTGGTGCCACGCGGCAAGGCCGTCTTGAATGTTTTCACCTTTGCGCTGCAACGCCATGTCGACGATGGTGGTGATGCCACCCCACGCGGCTGCGTTGGAGCCAGTTTCGAAAGTGTCGGTTGCTTCAATGGGACCCATGGGAAGTTCCATATGCGTGTGCACATCGACGCCGCCAGGAATGACGTACTTGCCAGTTGCATCGATGACCTTGTCGGCAACGATGCCGAGTGCTGCCGCTTGGCCTGGTTGAAAAATGGCTTGAATGGTTTCACCATCAATGAACACATCGCTTGCATAGCGGCCACTTGGGCTCACAATGGTGCCGTTCGTAATAAGGATGCGAGCCATGTGTAGAGCGTACCGATATTTAAAGTGGAGACTGAGACACGGCTACAGTGCAAAGGAGGGGGGTTTCAATGGTTGCAATGAACGACAACGCGGCGCGCATCTTGGCCGAACCCGTTACGGGCACGCTTTCTATTGCGGGCTCCGATGGATACGCACATTCCACCCCGGTGTGGTTTGTCTGGCGTGACGGGAAAATATGGGTGAGCACACATGCAGAGCGGCAAAAACATGTTGATGCATTGCGCTCGGGTAAGGGCTCGTTATCGGTCATTGACCCAACAAATTCCTTCCATTATGTGGAGTTACGGGGGCCCCTACACGTGGTAGGCGACCCCAACATGGAACTGCGCGACGAAGTGGTGCGCAAACACGGGCACGTCGACGGCAAGGCATTTGACCCTGCAAACACTGTGCGCATTGGCATTGTGCTCACTCCAGAGCGGGTGCTTGGCCGGCATTAATCGGCACGGAAAGGTTCTGTACACCGAGGGCGTACGGTACGGGTATGAACCCACGCCACATGAATCGGTCCACTGCTCGCGTCATTTTGTCGGGCTTTGCGCTCGTCGGAGTTTTGCTTGCCACTGTTTCTGTCTTAGGGCAGGTCAACGCCTTTAGTGCCATTACCGATGCAATTGGGGTTACTTCGCCGCCAGAAAGTTCGGCCGGTAGTTCAAGCAGTTCTTCATCTACCAGTTCTCCTTCAACCGATGAAACTTCCGATTCTGTTGCTGATGAACCAGCTAGCGGCGACACGCCCGATGGAGAAGTTGCGCCAATTGACCCAGAAATTGATGCACGTATTTCTGCACTGGAAGATCTTGTTGTCACGCTTGCAGAAAATGACGATGCAACAGCAGCAACTCTGAGTGAAGTGACGGGGTTGGTAAAAACTCTCGATGCCGACCTTGCCGCTGCAAAAACTTCACTTGGCAATCTCGCCGAGCGTGTAGGTGCCAATGAAAAAGCAACGTCAACTTTGCGTTCCGATGTTGATGCAGCAAAGGCCGTTGTCGATGCGCTTCAAGTGTCGGTTGACAATCTCAAACTCCGCACATCACAACTCGATGAAACAGGAACCTACAGCGGTGTAGTGAAGCCAAGCCAAATATCGCCGCAGCTTAAAGTTGATGACATCAAAGGCGACTGGCCCATGGCAAGAACATCAGGAGCGCTTGACGGCTCACGCATCAAAATGCCT
>CAMBPP010000072.1 GCA_945869715.1 Bifidobacterium breve | reverse complement strand
AGATGCATGTAGCTTTGACGACGTCCGTTTCCGCTTTGCAGATGATTTTCTTTGCGAGCGCGCAAGTAGTCCCACATGTAGTCGGTGAGAACGCCATTTTCAATGAGAGTGTTTTTCTGACTGTGATGACCTTCGTCATCAATGCCAATGGCGCCCCATTCGCCGCTCATGGTGCCATCATCAATAAGCGTGACGAGCGATGATGCAACCATCTCGCCTACCTTGCCGCGATACACGCTTGCACCTTTGCCAACGAGGTCTGCTTCTAGACCATGCCCACAAGCCTCGTGGAAAAGAACTCCACCACTACCGCGCTTGATGACCACAGGCAAAGCACCAGAAGGCGCTGGGCGAGCCTTCAACTTGGTCACTGCCTGACGCGCTGCACCTGCAGCAAGTTCTTCCACGTCGTAAAGATCGAAGAGTTCAAACCCAATGGTGCGACCCATGGAGTCGTACCCGGTCTGCATTCCCCCATCGCCAGAGGCAACAACACTCACCCGAAAAAGGGTACGCACTTGGTCGTCGGCGGCAAATACGCCCTCACTGTTTGCCACCAAAATGCGTCGCACACTGTCGCCGTAGCCCGCCGATACTTGCACCACTGCTTGGTCGATACTTCGCGCTGCTTCATTTGCGCGTTCCAGCAGTTCAACTTTGCGCGTCTTAGGAACTTCATTTGGCAAAATCTGTACATCGTTGACTCGGTGCGTATCGATACCACCGAGAGCCACCGTCACCACACCACCAGATCCCTGTTTGGCTGCAACTGCGGCTGCCTCGGCTGCTTGAAGCAGCCCGGCTTCAGAGAGGTCGGCTGTGTGGGCAAAGCCCGTTGTTTCACCGTGAACGACCCGAATGCCAGCCCCCCGGTCACGCCCCGTTGTGACTTGCTCAATACGGCCATCGTCGAGCCCCGCCGACGTGGATCTCTTGTCTTCAATGAAGATCTCGGAGAACCCTGCTCCTGTGCTGCGGCCCTTAGCCAGCACCTTTTCTATGGTTTCTTTGCCAACAAGCTCGCTCAATGTGCTCATAAGACTTCACGTTACTTGCCAGAACCTCTAACCTCTCCCTCGTGGCAAATGATTTGGGGAATGCTTCACCTGCTCGCACGCACAAGACGCGGTGGTGGAAGGAAGCAACTTTATTTATCGCTTTTTATGCCGTCTACACCTGGACCCGTAATCAATTTGGCTCAGACCGCATTAACGGTGTCGATATTCCCGTTCAGGCTTTTCGCAATGCCATTCGCGTGGTGCGTTTTGAGCGTTGGATTGGGCTGTACCACGAAGAATCTGTTCAAGAATTTTTCTTATCACATCGCTGGTTCATTCAACTAATGAACACGTACTACGGAACTGCTCACTTCATTGTCACCGTTACCGTATTTGTCTTGTTGTACAAAAAAAGGCCCGACGTTTTTCCCCAATGGCGTAATACTTTGGCCGCAACAACTGCCCTCGCAATTGTTGGGTTTTCTCTTTTTCCTCTCATGCCTCCGCGTTTACTCGATCAACCATGTCCGCCGCTAGGGCATGGAGCCCAATGCCTTGAAGCCGCAGAGCGTGGGCTCGATAAAGGTAAAACAAACTTTGGGTTTATCGACACACTCGATGTTTATGGTGGCCCATGGGACTTCAGCTCGGGTGCTGGTGCAAAAATGTCGAATCAATACGCGGCGATGCCAAGCTTGCATATTGGTTGGGCAAGTTGGTGTGCATTTGCCATGTGGCCACTTGCCCGACGCCGCTGGATTCGTGCCCTGGTACTGCTGTATCCCACCACGACCTTGATGTGCATCATCGTCACGGCAAACCACTTCTGGATTGATGGTGTAGGAGGTCAACTCACTTTGGCAGTTGGCTTTCTCATTGGTACTGGTGTTCACAAATGGAATCAACGCCGCCTCGACGAAAAATACGAAGCGCAACTGTTGACGAGTTAGCGACGACTTAAAACGAGTGGTAGCCGCCGTCGATGGTAATCACGTCTCCCGTGTGATATTTACTCAAGTCACTTGCTAGATACACAGCGAGTCCTGCAAAATCACTGGGTGTACCCCAACGCCGCATTGGCACACGTGGCAAAACATTATTTACAAATTTGTCCCACGCAAATGAAGGTGCAGTCATTTCACTTTCTATCCACCCTGGCAATATGGCATTGCTACGAATGCCATGACGCGCATGCTCTACCGCAATGGCTTTCGACATTGCAACAAGCCCCGCCTTTGATGCCCCATAGTGTTGCCCTTTTTGTTGACCATAAAATGCCGACCCCGAGGTAGTGAAGACAATGGAGCCACCACCATTGGGAACCATGTGGCGCACGGCTTCTTGGGCAGTAAAAAAAGCACCATCAAGGTTTACTCGCATGACGCGGTCCCATTCCTCGGTGCTCATTTCCGAGAAGCTCGGTGCCTTCCCGCCAACTCCTGCGTTCACAAAACATGCATCGATGCGACCACATTCTTCTACCGTGGCGTCAAAACTGGCACGGACTTGAGCCTCATCGCCAACGTCGCACTGGAGTGCCAGCACAGTGGTTCCAAAACCAATGAGTTCTTGAGCGGCCGCAGTATTTTTCTCTGTATTTGTGCCCCAAATCACTATATTTGCCCCATTCGCGGCGAGGCCTTTTGCCATGCCGAGGCCAATGCCGCCGTTGCCGCCAGTGACGAGCGCAGTCTTGCCCGCTAGTGAAAAAGAATATTGGTTCATCACGCCACGGTAGTCATCTTTGTCATAAAGAATCACCACCAGATATGCCCAGCCCAATGTGGGGCGATAGCGTCGTGTTGTTATGGCGCTCGCCGATATCCACCACCCCTTCGACCTTCGTCACCTCAGCACAGCAGAGGTCAACGTATTGGCTGCAGAGATTCGCGAGTTCATTGTTCAGTCTGTTTCGGAAACAGGCGGGCACTTAGGCTCAAACTTAGGAGCGGTAGAGCTCACGTTGGCACTGCACAGAGTTTTTGAAAGTCCACGCGATGCACTGTTGTGGGATACCGGCCACCAGGCATACGTACACAAGCTCGTTACTGGGCGCGCTCCCGACTTTGCACGTTTACGTCAAGAAGGCGGGCTCTCGGGTTACCCGAATCGTGAAGAGAGCGAGCACGACTTCATTGAAAATAGTCATGCTTCTACCGTGCTCTCCTATGCCTACGGCATGGCGGTTTCCCGCGACCTTGCAGAGTTAGCAGGAGAAACTCCTACGCATCGCCACATCGTGTCGGTCATTGGCGATGGTTCCATGACGGGTGGAATGGCTTACGAAGCACTGAACAACTTGGGTCACTCGGGTCGCAAGGTCATCATCATTTTAAATGACAACGGCAGAAGTTACGCCCCAACAATTTCTTCACTCAGCATTGGCGAAGACAGCATCTCTACTGCCGACAAAGTTTCTGGCCTCTTGTCGAAAACACTCACAAAAATTCGACTGAACCCTACTTATGTTCGTCGCCAGCGACGCTTTGAGCATCTCATGCGTCGATTGCCTGCGATTGGTAAACAAGCAGAACGCAGTGTGATAGCAGCCAAAGCAGCAGTGCGTGAATTTCTTCAGCCACCAGGGTTCTTTGAGGCATTAGGAATTCGCTATATCGGCCCCGTAGATGGTCACGATATGGAAGCTCTGGAAAAAGCTCTACGCTCTGCAGAACAACGCGTAGCCGAAGGACCCATCCTTTTGCATGTCATCACGCAAAAAGGCCGTGGCTATTCTCCTGCGGAAGATGACGACGAAAAACATCTTCACGATGCACCTGTCTTTGACCCACTCAATGGGCCTCCCAAATCGGTGCCCATGGGCTACACCCAAGCATTCGCTGAAAGCCTGCTCAAAGAAGCATCGCTTGACAACCGTATTGTGGCAATTACTGCTGCCATGCCTGGCCCCACCGGGCTCATTGCCTTTCAGCAAAAATTTCCCGATCGGTTCTTCGACGTGGGTATTGCAGAACAACATGCCGTGACCGCCGCAACCGGGATGGCCCTAACAGGTCTTCGTCCTGTGGTTGCCCTGTACAGCACTTTCTTATCACGCGCGTGGGACCAAGTGGTGTACGACGTTGCTCTTCACAAAGCTCCTGTTATTTTCTGCCTCGATCGTGCCGGTATCACTGGAGATGACGGCCCCAGCCACCATGGTGTTTACGACATGGCACTACTTTCCAAAGTTCCTGGAATGCGCGTGCTCGCGCCATCAAGTGCGCAAGATCTACAGCAGATGCTGCACGATGCCTTTACATTGGTGAATGACGGGCCAGTTGTTATTAGATACCCGAAAGGCGTTGTACGCAATGTTGCACCAAGCGATATTGGCAGTGGGCTTCTCGCTCGCGAACTACGTACCTCACCTAATAAAAAAGTATGCATCTTGGCAATTGGAAAAATGGTTGGCAATGCATTGGAAGCCGCAGAGATGCTCCATAGCGAAGGTATTGAAACCTCGGTATGGGACGTACGCAGTTGTAAGCCACTCGACCCAAAAATGATTCGCGAGGCAGCTCAATATAAGCACGTTCTCACTTTCGAAGACGGCATTCGAGATGGTGGAATTGGCTCAGCAATTGCCGACGCAATTAATACAGAAAGTGCAACCACTTCACATTCTCCGCGTGTACACACCTTTGGCATCCCGACAGAATTCATTGCCCAAGCAAAGCCCAACGCTATTTTGGCTCAACTCCATCTCGACCCATGCGGCATGGCCACTTCGGTACGCAATGCATTGAAGAGTTGCACAACTCAATGAACTACGCCGAGAAGTACCAGCGCCTCCAGTGTGAGATGCAAGACAACGGCGTACTTCTCATCACGCTCGATAACCCAGGCAAAATGAATGCCACCGATGCACAGATGCATTTAGAGATTTCAACTATTTTTCGTGATGTAGATTCCGATCCAAATATCAATGCAGTAGTCGTTACAGGTGCTGGCAAAGCTTTCAGCGCCGGGGGCGAATTGGAATGGATCAAGGAACAAGTAGGCAACTACACACAGACAATGCGGGTCATGCGAGAAGCAGGCGAAATTGTTCGTTCAATGATTGATTGCGATACGCCCATCATCTCTGCAATTAATGGGGTTGCTGTAGGTGCAGGATTAGCAGTTGCGTTAATGGCCGACATCAGCATCATGAATGAAGATGCACGCATTACCGATGGACATATTCGACTTGGCGTTGCTGCCGGCGACCACGCGGTAGCCATTTGGCCACTCTTGTGCGGGATGGCTCAAGCAAAGTACTACCTCCTCACTGCCGATTTCATTGATGGCAAAGAAGCAGCACGCATTGGGCTAGTAACAAAAGCAGTACCGGCCGACGAAGTGCTCTCAACCGCATTAGCTGTTGCGCACAAAGTTGCAACCGGCCCCCGCGATGCAGTGCGATTCACAAAGCGCAGCCTCAACCACTGGCTCCGTCAAGCCCTACCTAATTTTGAAGCCTCTTTGGCTTATGAAATGTTGAATTTCCTTGGCCCAGATGCACAAGAAGGGCTCTCGGCATTAATCGAGAAGCGTCCAGCTGATTTTCGTAATAGTTTGCCTTCATGAGCGAACACGTGAATATTGCAACCGAACTCGATTTCGCCCTACACCTCGCAGACCTGGCAGACGCACATACGCTGTCGCCCTTCTACCGGCGTGATTTTTCTATTGACTGGAAAGAGAATAAAACTGAGGTAACAGAACTTGACCGCGCCACAGAACGCCTCATTGCCGATGAAATTATGCGTCACCGTGAACCACACGCAATTTTTGGTGAAGAATTCGGCTCTGCAGGTGCTTCCTCTGCCCCACTTACTTGGATCATTGACCCCATCGACGGCACCAGCAATTACACGCGCGGCATTCCGGTATGGGCAACTCTTGTTGCACTGGTAGATGCAAACGACGAACCACTCGTGGCCGTTGTTAGTGCTCCTGCACTTCACTCGCGTTGGTGGGCAGGTCGTGGAATGGGTGCATTCACATCGCGTGGAAAAATACAAGTGAGCAACGTGCGCTCGCTTGAAGAGGCTCAGGTAAGTGTCACTTATCATTCCGCATGGGACGACGTTGGGGGAACTCAAAAACTTGTTGAACTTCAACAACGTGCGTACCGCTCACGTGGCTTTGGCGATTTTTGGCAACACATGTTGGTGGCAGAAGGCAATATTGATGCCGCTGTCGACGCAATTGGTTTAGAGGCCTACGATACCGCTGCAGTGTGTCTTGTTGTTCGCGAAGCCGGTGGTACGTTCACCGATCGTCTTGGTGCATCCTCTTTTCGCAATGGAAGTGCCGTCACCAGTAATGGGCACTTGCACGCAGAGGTTCTCGACATTATTCGCTGCTGAAACCTGCAGGAAGTCTGCCAATTCCGCCATCTCTTAAGAGCATTCCCGTCAGTGTTCGCTCGGCATGGTTTGCTCGCCAAGTGAGCATCGCTTGCGTTTCGCGCAGCACAATTTCAGGGTCAGTCGTTGTTGTATGCCACGTTGGGTCCACACCTAACGCAAAACAAAGCCACGAGCCATCGCCAAAGTGCACATACGCATATTCTTTACTTCTACGAACTGTGAGATGCGATTGTTCTAGTCGCCGATCGTATGGCCACTTATATGCATCGTGTTCAGGGTGAATGCCAATGAGAATATCGCGCCAGTCCCACTCGTAAGTAGCTGCATCACGCCACCGCGCGGGGGTCTCATTATTGATAAATGATCGCAAAGACATCCCGTCACATTGAATAGGAATTGCCTCGCCCATTAATTCACACAGCGTTGGGAAAATATCAATATTTTCAGTGAACTCGTTCACCACATTTCCATGCGCTGCGTTGAATTGTGGCACGCGAACAATGCAGCCAATATGGTAACTCGCCTCGAAAAAACCAGCCTTGTTTAAGAGACCTTGATCTCCGAGCTGCTCACCGTGATCTGATGCAATTACGACAACCGTATTTTCCCACTCGCCTCGACGCTTTAATTCATCAAAGATGCGCCCAAGTTGTTCATCGACGTGAGAAATGTTTCCGTAGTACTGCGTCTTGACTTGCTGCATTTCAGAGCGTGTTTGTGGTGCTTTCGTAGCTTCATGCTGTAGAAGTACATCGTGCAACCAATGCCTATTTTCAGGCACTCCAATTGAGTCTTCACACTGTTCAGGGTCATATGCTTTTGCCCATTCTCCTGCAGCAACAAATGGCGGGTGTGGACGCAAAAAGGAAAGATGTGCGAACCAGGGCTTCAAAGTATCTTCACCATTTAGCCAGTGCAAAAAAGTGTTGGTAAGAAAAGTAGTGATGCTGTGCTGCGAAGGTCTCTCATTTTCACGGGCTAGTTCGTAGTAAGTATCGCCAACTTCGTTGTAGCCAAGTTCATTCAACCA
>CAMBPP010000071.1 GCA_945869715.1 Bifidobacterium breve | reverse complement strand
TGGTGGGTACCGGAACCACCGGCCGCATTATTCATGAACACACGGGGCTCAACGTTGAACGCTTGCGTAGTGGCCCACTCGGTGGTGATCAGCAGCTCGGTGCACGCATTGCCGACGGCCTTGTTGACGTATTGCTCTTTTTTTGGGACCCGCTGGAACCGCAGCCACATGACCCCGACATCAAAGCGTTATTGCGCATTGCTGCGGTCTGGAACATTCCCGTGGCGTGCAATCCATCAACCGCTGATTACATTTTGTCGTCGCCAATGATTAGTAGCTCATATAACCGCGCCACTCCTTTACTTGACTAACCTCATAACCGACCCCTATGAAAGACACCACTGTGAACCACCTGTCACAATCTTCCTCACACCCCGTTGATGACCTCGAAAATATTGCGGCCATCGGTAATGCATGGCGCGACATGCGCCGCGGTGCCGCTGCTTCTTCATTGCGTAGCAAACTTTTTGGTGAAGGCAAGTCGGCCCTTGACCCCGGCCAAGTAGATACTCTCGACCTTCTCGTTGAACGCGAGTTCTGGCGCATGGGCGACCTTGCCGAAGCACTACGTGTTGACCCCTCTACCGCAACGCGCGCCATTCAACGCCTAGAAAAACTAGAACTTGCTGTACGCACAACACTTCCTTCCGATGGCCGCGTGGTGACCGTTGCTGTTACCCCTGCCGGTCGTGCTCGCCACGAAATCATTACCGAGCGACGCTTGAAGGTCATGATCAAAATTTTGAGTGACTTTCCCCCCGAAGACCAAGCAAAACTTGCCGAGTTAATGACCCAATTTGTTGCTTCAATCGACAACGTTGCTAGTACTTTTGAACTGTGAAACTTCGGCGTTGTTCGCTACGATAAAGACATGATTGCAGCAGAAGTTTGGCACTGGTGGATTGGTGTAGTTCTCACCGTTGTTGGCGTGGCAACCGTCCTCGCCATGGTGGCTGGGTATATCTCAAAGGTCACCGCTACTAAGTACCCAGGGCGCCGCAACCGTTAAGGCCGTCGCACACTGTCATGATTCTTGATGCGCAAGCACTTCAATATCATGATCTCGTCCAAGAACTTCTCGGTCGCACACACTTTCCTCTATCAACCGAAGCACCTCATGGTATTGCATGTGCAGTTTCTGGAGGCGCCGACTCAGTAGCACTTCTCATTCTTGCTGTAGCAACCGGACATCAGGTCACCGCGTATCACGTTGACCATGGGTTACGAGTTGGTTCTCACAAGGAGTTTTCCGTTGTAGAAAATATCGCTACACGCTTTGGCGTCATGGCCATTTCTTTACGTGCCGACCTAGCCAATGGACCCAACCTGGAAGCACGAGCCCGCAAAGCTCGTTTTGCACTCTTACCTCCCGGTGTACTTACTGGCCCTACCGCCGACGACCAAGCAGAAACTGTGCTCATCAACCTCATGCGCGGGGCAGGAACTGAAGGGCTGTCGGGAATGCGTTATACGCACAGCAAGCCAATTCTTCACTTACGCCGGCATGAAACTGAAGCGCTCTGTGCAGCATTTGATGTTGACCTCGTTAAAGACTCCAGCAATAGCGACCCTCGCTTTCAGCGCAATCGTGTACGCCACGAACTCCTTCCACTTCTCAACTCCATCGCGCAACGCGATGTTGCACAGCTCATCGCACGCGAATCTCAACTCATCGGCGACGACGAAAAATTCCTCCAAGATCTCGCCTCAGTCATCGACGTATTCGATGCACCAGCGCTTGCCGCTGCCCCACTTCCACTTGCGCGTCGCGCTATTCGCCTGTGGCTCGCCGACCCGTACCCGCCCGATGCCGCAACTGTCGAGAGGGTGCTTGAAGTTGCCCGAGGAATTCACCCCGGATGTGAAATTGGTGGCGGGAAACAGGTGCGAAGAAGCAATCAGCGATTAAGATTGCAGTAATGCCACCGAAGCTTCGAGGAAAATGGGCTCTGGGTATACAGCCCCGGAACTTCACATGGATCATTAAAGATCGTCTCGCTATTTGCGAACGCCCAGGCGGGTACGGCGTCAACCATCGTCGCGTACGTCGCCAGGAAGAAATCATCTGGTTGCGTGAAAATAACTTCGCCAGCGTGTTTTCCATTATTGGCGCGCCACACAACTTGCACAGCTACGAAGAACTCAACTTGCCCTATCGCCACCGTCCGCTCAGCGGCGCCGACGATATTGACCCATGGCTCGTTTCTTTCTATAACGAGCTCAAAGTACTTCTTTCTGGCGACACCAAAATTTTGGTACACGCCGAAGAAGTGGGCGACCGCCTCATTGGCATTATGGGTGGCTACATCCGTTGGAGTGGTCTTGTCGACGACCCTTCACAAGCCATCATCATTACTGAACGCATTGCTGGCCAACAATTAGACCCCTTTGCACGCGAACTTATTTTGCGCGTGCACAACCTGCGTTAAGCCCACTTTTGGTGACTGCCCTATGAAATGCGTTGTTATTGGTGCGGGCCTCTCTGGTTTAGTAGCCGCGCAAACACTGCAACAGGCCGGCCACGAAGTTCTTGTTCTCGATAAAGGTCGCTCGGTGGGTGGCCGCCTTGCAACACGACGTATTGGTAATGCCACCTTCGATCATGGCGCACAATTTTTTACCGTTCGCAACAACGCATTCGCTGAACATGTTGAAGTGTGGTTACGTGAAGGTGTTGTGCGCGAGTGGTGTAAAGGGTTTTCACCAGGTAACGATGGCTTTCCGCGTTACGTTGGCGACAAAGGAATGACATCCATTGCAAAATATCTTGCAACGGGACTCGATGTGCGTTGTAGCTCACTAGTGTTTTCACTCGGCAAAAAAGGTGAACAGTGGGAAGTGCAACTCGACGATGGAACTTCCATCATGTGTGATGCAGTAGTAATGACTTGCCCCATTGCACAAAGCTTTGGACTTGCATACACCACTGGCATTGAACTGCCTGACGAACTGCGCGTGGTTGACTATCACCGCACGCTTGGGCTTCTTGCTGTGCTCGATGGCCCGAGTGCAGTTCCCGCACCGGGTGGCATGCAAAACCCCGATGATGTTTTTTCTTTCATTGGCGACAACTTCGCAAAAGGTATTTCCGCCCAACACGCACTCACCTTTCATGCCGGTCCGGCTTGGAGTGCAGCGCATTGGGACGACAGCCACGAAGACGGGTTGGCAGAACTCACGCGCCATGCACAGCCATATTTAGGTAACGCAAACATTGTGGAGAGTAACTACAAGAAATGGCGCTTTGCCACACCTATTACTCAGTTCCCCGAACGTTGTTGGCTTCATGAATCGGGTACTTTCGTACTCGCCGGCGATGCCTTTGCAGAACCCCGCGTAGAAGGTGCTGTACTCAGCGGTCTCGCAGCTGCTGCAGCGCTATGCAATTGATTGCAATAAATTTTTTGTAGCTTCACGCAATGCATCAGTTACTTCACCTTGTGGCAATGCATCACATGCATCGCTCGCTTCTTGCACAAAGCGTTGAGCAGTTTCAATAGCAAAATGAATTCCGCTTCCCGCGCGCACAATTTCTAAGGCTCGGCGCTGTTGTGCGTCATCAAGAGGCGCACCAAGCATTGACTGCAGTTCTTTGCCAGCAGCATCGCCAACTGCCATGGTGTGTAGTACCGGCAATGTGTACACGCCTTCCACCATGTCGTGGCCCGAGGGCTTTCCGAGTTCAGCATCGGAAGAAGTGATATCGAGAATGTCGTCGACAATTTGGAACACCATGCCGTAAGCGGTGCCATAGCGAGTTAACGCATCAATGACTGCACGATCGTGGCCAGCCACAATTCCGCCAATACGTGCAGCAGTGCTGTAGAGCGAAGCAGTTTTGCCATCAATGCTGACGAGATACGAATCGACCGGGCGCGAAGTGTCGTACGTATGTCGCAACTCTTCAATTTGTCCTTCACACAAATTGCCAATGGTGTGGGCGAGCAACCCGGCAACTTCTGTACCTAATGACGCTGCAATTTCTGAAGCGCGCGCCAATAAAAAGTCTCCGGCGAGAATTGCTTGCAGGTTTCCCCACTTTGCATTCACCGTCTCCACTCCGCGACGGGTAGTGGATTCATCCATCACATCATCGTGATACAACGAACCCAAGTGCACCAATTCACAAGCGATGCCCCCCTGAATAGCCTCTTCGGCAGCGCTTCCGCCCGTTGCTACCAGTGAAGATGCAATTGTCATGACTGGACGCAGGCGTTTTCCGCCAGCAGTAATGAGGTGTGACGCAATTTCGGTGAGGTAGTCGTCAGAAGTGCGAACGGCAGCCAGCATTGCCGCTTCGACCCGTTCGCGGTCGGCGGCCATATGAGGCAATGAGAGGAGGGGTGAGGCCGTTGCCACACTCATAGGATACGGCTCACAATGCGCCCTGCCCTAATGGTGCAGGTACACTTTAGTAACGTATTACAGTGCCGAAGGGCACCAGATAAGGGCGGTCAAATTGTTCGAACGCTTTACCGATAGGGCGCGACGAGTTGTGGTGTTAGCGCAAGAAGAAGCGCGTCTCCTCAACCATTCTTATATTGGCACCGAGCACATTTTGCTCGGTCTCATTCACGAGGGTGAAGGCGTTGCCGCAAAGGCACTCGAATCGCTCAGCATCTCCCTTGAAGCCGTGCGCGCCCAGGTAGAAGACATCATTGGTCAAGGCGGTTCGTCACCTTCTGGTCACATTCCCTTTACCCCTCGCGCCAAAAAAGTTCTTGAACTCTCATTACGTGAAGCTCTCCAACTTGGTCACAACTACATCGGTACCGAGCACATCTTGCTCGGGCTCATTCGCGAAGGCGAAGGCGTTGCCGCTCAGGTTCTGGTCAAGCTCGGCGCCGACCTCGGTCGTGTTCGTCAACAAGTCATTCAACTACTCAGTGGCTACCAAGGCCCCGCTGGCTCCAAGGGCGAAGGCGCCCCAGCCGGTGCAGCAGCAGGTAGTGGTAAAGAAGAAAGTGGCGACAAAGGCGGAAGCCAAATTCTCGACCAGTTCGGTCGCAACCTCACGCAACTTGCTCGCGACAAAAAACTTGACCCTGTTATTGGTCGCTCCCGCGAACTTGAGCGCGTCATGCAAATTCTTTCACGTCGCACCAAGAACAACCCTGTGCTCATTGGTGAGCCTGGTGTTGGTAAGACCGCAATCATTGAGGGTCTTGCTCAGAAAATTGTGAGCAACGACATTCCTGAAACATTGAAAAACAAGCAGCTCTACACGCTTGACCTTGGTGCACTTGTTGCTGGTAGCCGTTACCGCGGAGACTTTGAAGAGCGCCTCAAGAAAGTTTTGAAAGAAATCAAAACTCGTGGTGACATCATTTTGTTCATCGATGAAATTCACACACTTGTAGGTGCAGGTGCTGCAGAAGGCGCAATCGACGCAGCTTCAATCTTGAAGCCAATGCTTGCTCGTGGTGAACTCCAAACCATTGGTGCAACCACCACCGACGAGTACCGCAAGCATTTCGAAAAAGACGCCGCGCTGGAACGCCGTTTTCAACCAGTAAAAGTTGATGAGCCATCTGTTGCTCACACCATTGAAATTTTGAAGGGCATCCGCGACAAGTACGAGACACATCACCGTGTCACCATTACCGACCAAGCAGTTGTTGCTGCGGCAAACCTTGCCGATCGTTACATTGCCGACCGTTTCCTTCCCGACAAAGCAATTGACCTCATTGACGAAGCCGGTAGCCGCTTGCGCATCAAGCGCATGCAAACACCACCCGACCTCAAAGAACTTGAAAACAAAATTGCTGAAGTACAAGAAGCAAAACGTAAATCAGTTGAAGAGCAGCGCTTTGAAGAAGCTGGCCGCTTGCGCGACCAAGAACGTTCACTTCTTGAAGAACGCGCCCACAAAGAAGCCGACATCAAGGCTTCTGGTATTGATCTTTTCGATGAGGTCAACGAAGAAGCTATTGCTGAGGTTTTGAGCCTCTGGACAGGTATTCCGGTGTACAAACTCACCGAAGAAGAAACCGCCAAGTTGCTCAACATGGAAGCCGAACTTCACAAGCGCATCATTGGCCAAGAAAATGCTATTCGCGCTGTCAGCCAAAGCATTCGTCGTACACGCGCTGGGTTGAAAGACCCTAAGCGTCCAAGTGGTTCATTCATTTTCCTCGGACCAACTGGTGTGGGTAAAACAGAACTCGCAAAAACACTCACCGAATTCTTGTTCGGCGACGACAGCGCACTCATTGCGCTCGACATGTCGGAGTACATGGAAAAGCACACTGTCAGCCGTCTTGTCGGTTCACCTCCTGGGTACGTGGGCTACGAAGAAGGCGGCCAACTCACCGAGGCCGTGCGTCGTAAACCATTCAGCGTTGTGCTCTTCGACGAAATTGAAAAAGCACACCCCGACGTGTTCAACACACTCTTGCAAATTCTTGAAGAGGGTCGTCTCACCGACAGCCAAGGCCGTTCGGTGGACTTCCGCAACACCGTGCTCATCATGACCTCGAACTTAGGAACACAAGACTTGCGCAAAGCAAATGTTGGTTTCACCACTAACGACGAAGCCGTTTCATACGAGCGCATGAAGGAAAAAGTCAACGATGCGTTGAAACTTCACTTCCGCCCTGAATTCCTTAACCGCATCGACGAAGTCATTGTCTTCCACGAATTGGCTAAGGCCGAAGTGGTACAAATGGTTGACCTCATGACCAAGCGTCTTGCTGGGCAACTCGAGAGCCAAGGCCTCGGCATTGAACTCAAGGAGTCTGCAAAAGAACTTTTGGCAGAACGCGGTTACGACCCACAACTGGGTGCGCGCCCACTACGTCGCGCCATTCAGCGACTCATTGAAGATCCGCTCTCAGAGAAGATCTTGTACAAAGAGTTTGCTGCTGGTGTCATCATCGTGGTCGACACAGAAGACGACCCCGACAAGCCTGGCGACAAGCGCTTAACATTTACTGCTGTTGAAGGCTTGGTTCCCCCTGCTGCTGTAGAGCTTGCTGGCGCAGGCGACTCCGGCACCGCACTTCCTGAGTGAACATAACTACGTCAACAGCTAAGCGTTTCATTGCGCTCTGTTGTGCGGTAGTTCTTCTTGCTTCATGTCGTGTCGACGTTCAGGTATCAATGTTGGTCAACCCCAACGGCAGTGGAACAGTTACTGTCACTATCGATGTCGACAAGGAAATTGTTCAGCGGTCTCCCGACGTCGCCGACAACCTTGACTTCAGCGATTTAAAGAAGAACGGTTGGAAACTCACTGAACCAGTTGATACTGCGTCTGGCGGCAAGCAATTAGTTCTTGCTCGAGACTTTGCAAATGAATCGGAAGCAACTGCGGTGCTTGCACAACTCAACGGCAACCGTGGACCTTTTCGTGAAGTTATTTTGCGCCGTGGTGGCAAGGCCCGTGACTCG
>CAMBPP010000070.1 GCA_945869715.1 Bifidobacterium breve | reverse complement strand
AGAACTGCAAGGTTTCCTCTCGCACAATTCGCGCGTTGAACACGTGCAAGCGACTCCGGGTTACGGCACATTTGTTCCGCTATATATTTTGGGCTCTTCGCTCTTCGGTGCACAACTTGCAGCGGTGTTGGGCTTGCCTTTTGCTTTTGCCTCGCATTTTGCACCACAACACCTGCATGAAGCACTGCATATTTATCGTGAACGCTTCACGCCATCGGCCCAACTCGACAAGCCACATGCAATGGCGAGCATGAACATTATTGCTGCCGACACCACAGCCGATGCCGAGCGGCAACTCGAGCGCCGGCGTCGCGTATTTGCCAAGGCTCTGTTTGGCGGACCAGGCAACAGGCTGAGCGATGAGGAAGTGACCGACCTCCTCAATTCACCGCGAGCGCAGTATCTGAACCAGATTCTTACCTACAGCGCGGTAGGCGACACACAACTCGTGAAAGAGAAGGTCAACGCGTTTCTGCATGCCGTAGAACCCGATGAGCTAATGGTGGTACACCATTGCGAGAACACTCCGGCTCGACTGAGGTCGATGGAGCTGCTTGCCGAGGCAATGCAGTAGCTCCGGGGGAGGGGCTCGAACCCTCGACAAACGGATTAACAGTCCGTTGCTCTGCCAACTGAGCTACCCCGGAAAGGCGTAACGCAGGTTATCAGCGCAGGGTGCTTTTAGTCATCGAGAAAGCCCCGAAGACGAGCAGAATTATGGGGGTGGCGCATCCGCGCCAGCGTTTTTTGTTCAATTTGACGAATACGTTCGCGAGTGACCTTAATTTCCGATGCCACTTCATCGAGGGTGCGCGGACGACGGCGAACACCAAAGTGCTGCTTCAAAATTTCGCAGTCCATCTCGGCAAGATGTTTCAGCCCCAAACGCACAAGAGCAATATGTGCGGCGCGTTCTGCTGCAGAGTCGAATGTCTCGTTCTTTTCATGAGCAATAGCAACAGCCCACGCTTTTGCATCGGCATTGTCGGTCAGTGGACAATCGTTGCGTAACGCGCCGAAGGCTTCAGGTATGAGTTCAAGCACTTTCTCGGCTTCTATTTCTTCGGTCTCAGTGGGAGAGCGTTTGATTTTGGCAGCAAGTTCGTGATTTGTGCAATGAACAAGTTCTTTAATGATGTTCCGCACGTGTTCTTTTGCGATACCAAATTGCGATGCCACTTCGTCGAAGGGGCGCGGCTGACGTGAGATACCAAAGCGCATCATAAGAATTTCACAATCGCGTTCAGGTAGACCATCGAGTTCTGCTTCAACAAGATTAATGAGGGCATGTCGTTCAGCGGCAGAGTTCGGTGCTTCTACTTTTTCATCCGCAATGATGTCGACCCAGGCTCCCCCGTCGCCATCGTCACCTAGTGGCGTGTCGAGGCTGACTGTGCCAAAGGCGTATTGCATGAGTTCCAGTACTTTTCCTACTTCTAAGCCACACCGATGAGCCACTTCCTCGGGGCTGGGGTCGCGCTCAAGTTCGGCTGTCAATTCACGCTCGGTGCGCTGCACTCGGTTGACGAGTTCCATCATGTGCGTAGGAATGCGAATGTTACGGCCTTGGTCGGCCATTGCCCGCGTCATTGCTTGACGAATCCACCATGTGGCATAAGTGGAAAACTTAAAGCCCTTTTCATAGTCGTATTTGTCGACAGCGCGCATGAGACCGATGTTTCCCTCTTGCACGAGGTCGGCAAGTTGCAGGTCTTTGCCGTCGTAACGACGTGCAATTGAAACGACTAAGCGCAAGTTGGCTTGCACCATGTGCGTTTTTGCAGCTTGACCCTCTTGCGCTGCTCGACGCAGTGTGCGCTTCTCGCCTGCATCGATGGGTTGGTCGCCGGTGAGGCGCTCAACAGCAACGAGACCATCTTTGATGAGTTTACCTAAACGACGTTCATCGTCGGACGTGAGCAACGTGTGCTGACCAATTTCATTGAGGTACAAACGCATTGCGTCGGAGCCACGTTCAGTTACTGCCACGGCAACAGCCTAGATTCATTCTGTGACATGATTTACCGCCCGCCCACTGACCCACTCTAAAAGAAAGGCTGCAGCATTTTCACTTGCATGTCGGTCTTCAAGAAGTTCAAGTTGCAGTCGTGCATCGCGATCAGATAGCAACATTTCTGGGTCAGTTACTCCGCGGTGACCAGCAAGTTCCCTACGCACTGCTGCTGAGAGCAGGTTCATTGCCTCTCTACGCCCATCGGCCTCAATATCGGCCACTGCAGCCCGCTCTAAGACCTCACGGGCTTCAGGGTCGGCGAGACTCAATGCGTTATCGAGGTTGCCGTTGCTTTCGGCTAAGGCGAGAAAGGCGCGACGCATGGTTTCAGTGGGGAAAAGTCCCTCGACAAGCCATGGAGCAATGGTGTCCCACTCGTGCAAGAGGGTGGCCACGGCAACAAACTCGGCATTTTCACGTGCCGAGCGCTGCTGGTCGACGGGGGTGAAAGAAACATTGCGCGTGCGAGTTTCCACACGCTTCACCACATCGGCAACAGGAAGACCCGTATGGCTTGCCACTTGGCCAGCGTAAATTTTGCGCACGTTGATGTCGGGATGTTCGTTAATAACCCCCACTGCTTTCTCGGCAGTTTTTGCTCGATCTTCAGGCGTGCGAATGGAGCTTGCGTCGAGCACGCGCTGTAAACGAAAACCTAAAAAAGGCTGGGCCTTATCGATGGCCTCACGCAATGCAGTGGGGTCGGTTATCGACAGTTCACCCGGATCTTTTCCTGCAGGGAAATGTGCAACGCTCACGCTGACTGAGTACTTCGATTCCCATTCATAAAAACGTTCGGCGGCTCCTTGACCAGCAGCATCGGCGTCGAATGCCAGCACCACCCGATTCGCAAAGCGTTTCAAAATACGCACGTGCTCTTCGGTGAGCGCTGTTCCACAAGTTGCAACCGCACGCGCAATGCCTGCGCGATGAAAACCAATGACGTCGGTATAGCCCTCACAAATGACTACCTGATCACTTGCCACGATGTCGGACTTTGCCCAGTTCAACCCATACAACGTGCGCGACTTGGAATAGATGGGAGTTTCTGGCGAATTCTTGTATTTCGCAGGGTCGGTACTGCCCGGCATAATGCGCCCGCCAAATGCAAGTACATCTCCGGTGTCGGAAAAAATGGGAAACAAAATGCGTGCGCGAAACGCATCTTGCAATTTCCCACGCTTGTTGGTGAATGCAAGACCCGTCTCTCGCAGATCTTCTACAGAAGCCTGCTTTCCTTGCGACAAGCCCACACTGAGTGCATCCCAGTCGTCTGGCGCCCAGCCAATGCGGAACTGGCGCGCAATATCGCCAGCTAAACCACGCGAACGCAGGTAGTCGCGGGCTTCTCGCGCATCGGGGCTATTCAACAAACGTTCGTGGTACCACGTTGCCGCATTGTCCATAACAGCAACAAGCTTCTTGCGTCGCTGACGATCTTTTGACTCTGTACCCGAGGTGTAATTGAGTTGCATTCCTACTTTGGCCGCAAGAGCTTCTACCGAACCGACGAAATCGACATGCTCCATGTCTTGTACAAATTTAAAAACGTCGCCCGACGCACCGCATCCAAAGCAGCGATAACGACCCGTCTCTTCACGCACATTGAATGAGCCAGACTTCTCTGCATGGAATGGGCACAGGCCCACCCAGTTACGGCCCACTCGACGCAATGCAACCGATGCTTGCACGATGTCGACAATAGACACGCGTTGACGCAGTGCCTCGATGTCGTCGTCGGAGATTGCCATGTGCGAAGGCTACTGCCTAGCCTTCGCTTGAATCCCCTTGAGTCTTTCGCACAGAGATGACGCTTACTTAGTTTCGCTATGTGTTCCGCCCAATACCGATTGTGCTGCCGACAAGCGCGCAATAGGTACACGAAATGGCGAGCAACTGACGTAGTTCAAGCCGGCCTTGTAGAAAAGTTCGATGGACTCTGGGTCGCCACCATGCTCACCACAAACGCCAATCTTGAGGTCACGCTTTACTTTGCGGCCACGTTGAGTAGCAAGGAACACCAACTCACCAACGCCGTTTTGGTCGATGGTCTCAAAAGGATTGCGCTTCAAAAGTCCAGCTTCAAGATATGCAGGCATCATGCGGCTTTCAATATCGTCGCGGCTGAAGCCAAAGACCAACTGCGTGAGGTCGTTGGTACCAAAACTGAAGAAGTCGGCTTCTTCTGCAAGTTCATCGGCACGCAATGCTGCACGAGGGGTTTCAATCATTGTTCCGATGGTGACCTTCGGGCGCGACACTTTTTTGCCTTTGTTCATTGGCGCTGGACGTGTGGCATTTTCACGCAACACTTCTTCTACCCATGAACGAGCTAGCGCGAGTTCTTCACGTGTAACGGTGAGAGGAATCATTACTTCTGCAATGGGCTTGAAGCCTTCGCCCGATACCTGGTCGGCTGCTTCCATCAGTGCTCGCACCTGCATGGCATAAAGACCTGGCTTAATAACACCGAGTCGCACACCACGAGTACCAATCATTGGGTTGAATTCAGCCCAGCTTTCGGCTGCTTCCAACAACTTCTCTTCTTCGTGAGATAAACCAACTGATGCTTTCTTCACTTCGAGGTCAAGCACGCGTGGCAAGAACTCGTGAAGTGGCGGGTCGAGCAAACGCACGGTGACGGGAAGACCCGACATCTCGCGGAAGATGGCGGCAAAGTCTTCTTTTTGCACTTGACGAAGTTCTTCAAGAGCCGCTGTTTCTTCTTCAGGTGTATCGGCCAAGATCATGCGGCGCACAACAGGCAAACGGTCGGGAGCAAGGAACATGTGCTCGGTACGGCACAAGCCAATACCTTCTGCGCCAAGTTCGCGAGCATTTTTTGCATCTTCACCGGTGTCGGCATTGGCTCGAACAGCAAGCTTGCCCTTGCGAATTTCGTCGGCCCACTTCAAAATGGTTTCAAATTCTTTTGGTGGTTTTGCGGCTTCGAGTTTCAACTCGCCAACAACCACTTCGCCCGATGCGCCATCGAGTGAAATGACGTCGCCCTCTTTCACCACGACGCTGCCAACCGAGAACTGCTTGCCTTCAATGCGCAAGGCTTCGGCGCCCACAATGGCAGGAGTACCCCATCCGCGAGCCACAACTGCGGCATGGCTCACGAGCCCGCCACGAGCGGTAAGAATGCCTTGCGACACCATCATGCCGTGAACATCTTCAGGGCTCGTTTCGTTACGCACCAAGATGACTGCTTCGCCACGATCGGCCGCGTCGGCTGCATCGTCGGCGGTGAAATAGACCTTGCCAACTGCAGCACCAGGTGATGCAGCGAGACCCTTGGTAAGAACAATTCCCTTGTTTGCGAACTGTGGGTGCAACACCTGATCGAGGTGGTCGGCAGTAACGCGCATGATGGCTTCTTTGCGCGAAATTTTCCAAGCACCTTTACCTTTGCCGGTGCCCTTGGTCATGTCGACAGCCATCTTGAGTGCTGCTGCACCTGTGCGCTTGCCAACACGTGTTTGCAACATCCACAACTTGCCCTGGTCAATAGTGAACTCGGTGTCGCACATATCTTTGTAGTGCTTCTCGAGGCGCAAGAAAATGGCCATGAGCTCGTTGTGAATAACGGGGAACTTGCGCTTCAGCGCATCGAGGTCTTCTGTGTTGCGAATACCAGCAACTACGTCTTCACCTTGTGCATTGAGCAAGAAGTCGCCATATGGCTTGTTGTCGCCTGTTGCCGCATTGCGGGTGAAGCCAACACCAGTTCCCGAGTTGTCATCGCGGTTGCCAAACACCATGGCCTGAACGTTGACGGCGGTACCAAGATCGTGGCTAATTTTCTCGCGCACACGGTAGGCAATGGCACGTGATCCATTCCATGAACGGAACACGGCTTCAATTGCTCCACGCAACTGCTTGACAGGGTCTTGCGGAAATGCCTTACCCGTATGGGTCTGCACAATTTTCTTGTACGAGTCACAAATTGCCTTGAGTGCGGCAGCAGGAATTTCAGAGTCGGAAGCAACTCCAGCAGCTAAACGAGCTTGGGTGAGTTCGTGTTCAAACTCTTCACCGCCGAGACCGAGCACAATGCGGCCGTACATGCTGATGAAACGACGATACGAGTCATAAGCAAAACGCTCATCGCTTGCCTTGGCAAGACCAACAACTGTTTTGTCATTTAGACCCAAGTTGAGAACGGTGTCCATCATGCCGGGCATCGAGAACTTTGCACCAGAGCGCACCGACACCAAAAGTGGATCGGCAACGTTGCCAAGTTTGCGTCCCATTTTTTTCTCGAGCGCAGCAACTTGCTTTGCAATTTCGAGGTCGAGGCCTTTTGGCCATCCACCTTTCATGTACTCACGGCACGCGTCGGTGGTGACAGTAAACCCGTGAGGCACGGGGAGGTTCAAGACGCTCATCATCTCGGCGAGGTTGGCACCCTTTCCACCGAGAAGGTCTTTCATGTCTCGTGGAGAACGGCGATGTTTGTGGTCGAAGGCATATACAAGTGGCACGGTAAAAGTCTAGAGGCGTAATGCCCTTAGGCTTCAAGCAAATGTTGAAAGAACGCGGCACCCACTTCAGAAGTTTCACGCTTCTCGGTTTCCGCGTGGAAATTCGCCCCGGATTCATCGTCTTTCTCGGTCTCGTTGTCTTTATTTACGGTGGTTCGCTTGGGCTATGGGTTGCAGGAACACTCGCTGTTTTCACCCTCATTCACGAACTGGGCCATGCGCTCGCCGCCCGCGCCACCGGAGCACACGCCGAAATTTCACTCGACTTTCTTGCTGGCTATGCCTCGTATTTACCGAGTCGCCCACTTGCCCGATGGGAACGAGCAGGTATCGCAGCAGCCGGATCATTCGCTCAAGGAACCGTTGCAACTATTGCCATGTTTTTGCTCGGAGCAAACCCCTTGTCGCGCAGCGACGTTTTACGCAACGACGCAACGCTGAGCATTTGGTGGGCAGGCATTGTTTTGGCTGTGGTGAATCTCATACCAGTCATTCCTCTCGATGGAGGCGCCATTGTTTCTGCAGCCCTCGAGAAAATAGCGCCACGTCGTGGGGCCAGTTTCATGATGTGGTTCAGCGTTGCACTTACATCTGCTGGGCTTGTTGCCGCGGTGACCTACGAAGCTGCGCGAAGTTTTCTCCCGCTCACAGCAATTCTTCTTATTATGCAACTCCAACTATTTGGATCACGTCAACGCAGGGGCGCCACTACTTCTGGTCTCTCGCAAACCGATTACATCATTTTGGTGATGTCTGGGTTGCATCGTGTAGGGAGCTATGACGAGGCTGCAAAAATTGGAGCCGAGGCATTTCGCGAGCAGCCCAACGCACTCATCGCAGCAAAAATTTCACAGTCATTGAGCGCATTAGGTGACCACGATGGAGCTCAGGCCTGGATGCGTGCAGCCGAACAAGCATCGCTGTCGCAGAAATAAAAACTAGGCGGGCTGAAGAGCCTCGCCGTATTCATTTGCACTGCGCGACATACGGGCAATAGCAACACTGCCGACAACAGACGTAACAACGCCACAGTCGGCACCGTTAACCACAATGTGGTCGCCCACTTGCGCGCCAGTTGCAACCTCTACACGGC
>CAMBPP010000069.1 GCA_945869715.1 Bifidobacterium breve | reverse complement strand
GGCGGGCTGTCAGAGCTTCGGTCATGTCCTTAGCGTACGGGTGTTCGCCCCCAAAGTCAAACATTTGTTCGTAATAACCCTTGACATACGAACAGGCGTTCGCTATCTTGACCGAACAGGCGGCGAACACCCGTTCGTCATACTGGTTCCATGTTGAAAAGTCTTACCCCCGTCCAGTCCTCACATCCCAGCCAGAAAGGCACTCCCATGGCAATTGCAGTCCAATCCCATCCATTGTTTCGTACTTCTGCCCCTCGCTCATATGCAACCTATTTCCGCCGTCGTGTGGTCTTGGTGGCCTCTGTGGCGTGCATCCTTGGTGGCGCTTTTTTCACCACTGGGGCAGTAGCTGAAAAGTCAACTCCTGCAGGCATTGCTACACCGCGCACGCTCACGGTTGCTCCTGGCGACACCTTGTGGGACATTGCGCATCGCTTAGTACCCAATGGCAACATCACTGCAATGGTCGACGAATTAGTGCATCTCAACGGCGATCAAATCTTTCCTGGTCAAGTCATTCGCATTCCATAAATAACACTTGTGGGGGTGGTGTATAAATATGCCCTTTTCTCGCTTTTTGGGGCATATGGCAACTATTGTTACCAATATGCGTTGCCCTATTTGCTCCCACGACGACACCAAGGTGGTCGATTCGCGCGCAGCAGAAGATGGCACGGCCATTAGGCGCCGTCGTCAATGCCCAGAATGCAGCTACCGCTTTAGTACCCGTGAACGCCTCGAAGAAGTAGTGCTCATGGTGGTCAAGCGCAGCGGCGATCGCACCCCGTTTAACCGCCTCAAAATTATCGCTGGCGTGTCTGCTGCAAGCAAAGGCCGCCCAGTTGAAGAAGAGCAAATTGAAGTTCTTGCCGACAAGGTCGAAGAGGTGTTGCGCGCTACAGGAAACGAAGTGACTTCGGCTCAAGTTGGCCATGAAGTGCTCGAGCAATTACGCGAACTCGACGAAGTGGCGTACTTGCGCTTTGCCAGTGTGTACAAAAACTTCGACCAAGCAGCCGACTTCCGTCGCGAGCTTGCACTGCTGAAGAAATAGTTTTCTTATCGTTTGCGTAGATAACGCAAGAAAAGAAAACCATCATCTTCAAGAACGTGTTGCAAGTGAAAACGTTGCACAAGATCCGGTGCATTAGTTGTTAAGCGAGGTCCGTTTCCGCCAATGATTTGTGGAGAAATGGTGAGATTAATTTCATCAACGAGATCTGCTGCCGTTAACGACGCATTCAGTATTGCTCCACCTTCAAGTTGAATGAAGTTGCACGGCATTGCTTGAAGTGCAAGATGCATATCTACCTCGTTGGTACCCGCACGCAAAGTTTCAACAGGTAACTCGGGTGCTTGCATTGGCACCACCACATAGCCAGCGCCACTGGTAAAAAGATCTGTTGTGAAATCGAGTTGGCCTGTATGGCTCACCACGGCCACGCGCTGACCCGCTTTGCTGGGCACTCCATAACCCTCGGCACGTACGGTTCCCGCCCCAACCAAAACGTCGTCGGCCGCTGCCCGCAAGGCCAGTAATACAGAGCGATCAGCGGCATTTGAGAGGGCCGCAGAGTTCCCTGTCATGACCGTGGAGCCATCGATGCTTGCCACCATGCACATTGCCACCCAGGGGCGACCCGCGGGGCGTTGGCGTTCCACCTGGTATGCCTCGTCGGCAGAAATGCTTCGACCTGATTCCCCCAAGGAATCGTGATAGGAGTAGATCAGTTTCACGCAGTGCATAGCCTATGGCTTGGGGGAAAGATGTCGACACTTCAACAAGAATCATCAGGCTCAGAGGTGAACAAAGTTGCCTACCGCACTTGCCCGCTCTGCGAGGCGGGCTGTGGTTTAGAGATCACCGTGAAAAACAATGTGGTCATGCACATTCGCGGCGACATGCAAGACGTCTTTTCGGCAGGGTTCATTTGCCCGAAGGGGAGCACTCTCAAACAACTACACGACGACCCCGACCGTTTACGCCTGCCTTTGGTGAAACGTAATGGCGTGCATGTTCAAGTGTCGTGGCAAGAAGCATGGGCTGAAGTAGAGAAGGGTTTGTTGGGGGTCATCAACACATATGGTCGCGAGTCGGTAGCAACATACATGGGCAACCCCACCGCACATAACTTGTCTGCAATGACCTTTGGTCGTGTGGCGTTACAAGCCATTGGCACTAAGCAACGGTTCAGTGCATCAACTGTCGACCAACTTCCGAAACAAGTTGCAGGTGGTTATATGTTTGGCACTGCAGCAACGGTTCCCGTACCCGATCTCGATCGCACGCAGTACTTGCTCATGCTGGGCGCTAACCCTTATGCATCGAATGGCAGCCTTTGCACTGCACCCGATTTTCCGAAGCGATTGAAGGGCATTCAAGAACGCGGTGGAAAAGTTGTGGTGGTCGACCCACGTAGAACACGCACGGCAGAAGTTGCCGATGAATGGTTAGCCATTATGCCCGGAACCGACGGACTCCTCTTGGCTGCTATTGCCCATGTGATGTTTGCCGACAAGTTGGTGAAAGTGTCTCCGCAACTTATTGCGCACATCAACGGACTCGCAGAGGTAGAGCAGGCGCTTGCGCGCTTTGCACCAGAGACAGTTGCCGATGTGTGTGGTTTGAGCGCAGAAACAATTCGACGCATTGCTCACGAAATTGCGCAGTCTCCAACTGCTGCGGTGTACGGCCGGATGGGAACAACAACAGTTGCCTTCGGCACCACAACGTCGTGGCTCGTTGACGTGGTGAACGCTCTCTCTGGCAATCTCGATACACCAGGTGGGGCAATGTTCACGCTCCCAGTTGCCGGTGGCGCCACAACTCGCGGCACGCCCGGAAAAGGTCGCGGGTTTCGGGTTGGCAAGGGCCACACGCGTGTGCGGCATCTTCCTGAAGCTATTGGTGAGTATCCCGTTGCTGCGTTAGCAGAGGAAGTGTTAACGCCCGGAGAGGGTCAAATAAAAGCTCTGCTCACCATTGCAGGTAACCCAGTTCTTTCCACTCCGCACAGCAATCAACTCGATGAAGCACTTGCACATTTAGATTTCATGGTGAGTGTTGACATTTATCTCAACGAAACAACACGACATGCAAATGTTATTTTGCCGCCACCATCGCACCTGCAACGTGATCACTATGACCTGCTCTTATTGCAATTCGCAGTGCGCAACGTAGCCAACTACAGCGAAGCAATTTTGCCGTTAGAAGAAGGCCAACCCGACGAGTGGGAAATACTTGCGAAAATTGCAGCAATTGTGCAAGGCAAAGGAATTGATGCCGACGTTTCTATATCCGATGATGCAGCAATGCGGTCAATGGTGAACAGCGCTGTGAAAGATTCCAATTCAAATATTTGTGGGCGTGACGCCGATGAAATCATGAATGAGTTGTCGCTGAAAGGGCAATGTGGTCCTGCACGAATGATTGATTTCATGTTGCGCACTGGCCCTTACGGCGATGCGTTTGGTGCTGCAATTGGCGGTGCAACTTTACAGTTATTGAAAGAGAATCCACACGGTATTGATTACGGTGCATTGCAGCCACGCATTCCTGAAATACTGCGTACACCAAGTGGGAAAGTGGAACTTGCACCTGAAGTGTTAATCAACGATCTCGATCGTTTGTATGACGTTGTTGGCAGTGGAGTAGTCGACAAAAACTCTGGTCGCAATCTGTTACTCATTGGTAGACGCCATTTGCGTTCAAACAATTCATGGATGCACAACATCAATGTGTTGGTGAAAGGTAAGTCGCGTTGCACGCTCATCATGCATCCAACCGATGCACATGCGCGCAACGTGAACGAAGGCGACATTGTTTCGGTGCAGAGTCGCGTAGGGGAAGTGCGCGTAGCTGTTGAAATTTCCGACACCATTCGCGCTGGCGTGGTGTCGTTGCCTCACGGGTGGGGGCACGATGCCGAAGGCACCGACATGCAGGTGGCCGCCCAAGTGGCCGGCGTGAACTCAAATATCCTCACCGATCACGAAGCAATCGACCCACTGTCGGGAACCTCAGTGTTAAACGGCATTCCCGTGGCTGTCCACAGGTAAGCCCCGATACCACACAGTTCATCCACAGTTTCATCCCCTGAAAAATGGGGAAATTCACAGGGTTATCCACTTCCTCCACACAGGGGTCTTGCCGTAGCGTTACCAGCAGCTCATATGGAAAAAATACGGGCTGAGCGGTTCAATTTCCGGTGTCGAAGGGCATTTCCGGGAAATTTCTTCCATATGAGCGACAATCGTTGACAAAGGGTAAAGACAATGCTGTAATTACACCACCAGTTGTGCAAGACGTGGCTGTGAGAGTGTTTCACCACTACATATTGTGGTGACCACAGTCACAATGTCGTTTTTCATCGCCAGTTTCTGATAGACCATTAATCCCGCAACACGCTCAGTCCAAAAACAGCAATCCGCTAAAATTACTTGTCATAGAAAGAATGAATATGTCTATTGCTCCAGATCGCCTCTCCATCGGCATCCGTCGTCACTTCACCTCCGCAGGCCAGCACCCATACGACTCTGTGTCGTGGGATCGCCGCGATGCTCGCATTTCTAACTGGAAAGACGGCTCTGTTGCCTTCGAGCAAAAAGACGTCGAAATTCCATCTACGTGGTCATTGAACGCAACCAACATCGTTGCGCAGAAGTACTTCCGTGGCACCCCAGGCACCACTGAGCGCGAGTCATCACTCCGTCAGGTCATCGACCGTGTTGCCGACACCATCACCACATGGGGTATTGAGGGTGGCTACTTCGTCGATACTGAAGAAGCAGAAGCTTTCCGCGATGAGTTGAAGTTTATCTTGGTCACACAGCGTGCGGCGTTCAACAGCCCAGTGTGGTTCAACATTGGTGTGAAGGGCGTTCCACAACAGGCAAGTGCTTGCTTCATTCTCGCCGTAGAAGACACCATGGCCGGCATCCTCAACTGGTATCGCGAAGAAGGAACCATCTTCAAGGGTGGCTCTGGTTCAGGTATCAACCTCAGCAACATTCGCAGCAGCTACGAGCACCTGCAGGGTGGTGGCACAGCTTCTGGCCCAGTGTCGTTCATGCGTGGTGCCGATGCGAGCGCAGGAACCATCAAGTCGGGCGGCAAAACACGTCGTGCAGCAAAGATGGTTATTTTAAACGTCGATCACCCAGACCTCGAAGAGTTCATCTGGTGTAAAGCAAAAGAAGAAAACAAAGCACGCGTTTTGCGCGATGCAGGTTTCGACATGGACCTCGACGGCGCCGATGCGTTTTCTGTTCAGTACCAAAACGCAAACAACTCAGTACGTATTACCGATGAGTTCATGCACGCTGTGAAAGAAGATCGCGATTGGGATCTTCGTGCAGTAGTCGATGGTCGCCCAGTGCGCACCTTGCGTGCCCGCGACTTGTGGCGTCAAATTGCTACCGCATCGTGGGAATGCGCCGACCCAGGCTTGCAGTTCGATACCACCATCAACAAGTGGCACACATCTGCAGCATCAGGTCGCATCAATGGTTCAAACCCTTGCAGCGAATACATGCACATCGACAACTCTGCATGCAACTTGTCTTCAATCAACCTCTTGCAGTACCTCAGCAGCGACGACGTGTTCGATGTTGATGCTTACAAGCACACCATTGAAATTATGTTCACCGCACAAGAAATTCTTGTAGGTCGTGCCGACTATCCAACAGAAGCAATTGGCGTGAACAGCTTGAAGTTCCGTCAGTTGGGTCTTGGTTATGCAAACCTCGGTGCACTTCTTATGGCTCTCGGTTTGGCTTACGACTCACTTGAAGGTCGCGCTTGGGCAGCATCTCTCACCAGCTTGATGACTGGTCACGCTTACGCAACCAGCGCACGCACAGCAAGTCGCATGGGGCCACACGCCGGTTTTGCAGAAAACGAAAAGCATATGTTGAACGTGTTGCGTATGCACCGTGATGCAGACCGCGAAATCAACAACGTCAACATTGTGCAGCCAGACCTCGTACTTGCAGCTTCACAAGCATGGGACTCCGCAGTACGCGACGGTGAAGAGTACGGAGTGCGTAACGCTCAGGCCACAGTTTTGGCACCAACCGGAACCATTGGTTTGATGATGGACTGTGACACCACAGGCATTGAGCCAGACCTTGGTCTTGTGAAGTTCAAGAAACTTGTTGGCGGCGGAAACATGGTCATTGTGAACCAGACTGTTCCTCGTGCATTGAAGAACCTTGGCTATGAAGGTCCAGTGGTCGATCGCATCATCTCTTACATCGACACCAACAAGACCATTGTTGGTTCACCCGATATCAAAGCAGAACACCTTGAAGTGTTCGCTTGCTCAATGGGCGACAACACCATTCATTACGAAGGCCACGTGCGCATGATGGGTGCGGTACAACCGTTCTTGTCAGGTGCCATTTCAAAGACTGTCAACATGCCTGCAGAGGCAACCATTGAAGAAATTGAAGAGCTACACATGTTGTCATGGGAGCTTGGCTTGAAGGCTGTTGCGGTGTACCGCGACAACTGCAAAGTTGGTCAGCCTTTGTCAACGGCGAAGAAAGACGATGACTCCACCGACTCTGGTGCCGGTGCTGCAACTGCAGTAGTGGAAAAAGTCATCAACCGCATCGTTGCTCAGCCAGTACGTCAGAAGTTGCCACGCTCACGCCGTGGTCGCACCATTGAATTCCGCGTTGCCGATTGCAAAGGTTTCGCCACCATCGGCGAATACGAAGACGGTCGCCCAGGTGAATTGTTCCTCACAGTGTCAAAGCAGGGAAGCACCTTGTCGGGCATCATGGACGCCTTTGCCAAGAGCATCAGCTACGGCTTGCAGTACGGAGTTCCACTTCGCGCGTTCGTTGAAGCATTCACCAACATGCGCTTCGAACCAGCAGGTATGACCGACGATCCAGACATTCGTATTGCATCGTCCATCATGGACTACTTGTTCCGTCGTTTGGGCTTGGAATACCTCACCTACGACGAGCGTGTAGAACTCGGCATCTTCAGCCGTGACGAGCGTTTGCAGCCAACATTGCCAGGCGTCGACGAAACTGTCGTCGAAACCAGCAGTGGCAACGAAATGGCACAAGACCCAAAGACCATTCCTTCTGCCGGTGAACTTGCCGCGCAGATGAGTGCGGGTCTTGCACCGCTTGCACCAAGCACCGACCACTCACCAGCACAAGGCATCCCACGCGTCATTACGCACAGCGATGCTCCAATGTGCATGCAGTGTGGTGTGCAAATGCAGCGTGCCGGCTCATGCCATGCTTGCCCATCATGTGGCAGCACCTCTGGTTGCAGCTGAAAACCGGGAATTTTCTCGGGGCCACTTTTTGTTTGCAAGTTGAGAACATCCGACAGATCAATTCGGTTACAGTTTTGTAAATGAGTTATGAAAGTGGTCTATGCGACGCATGTGGTGGGCCCATTGCTGACTTTTCTGTTGATGACCTTTGTCCGCATTGTGGCTTGGTAATTGAACGAGAGGATTAATGATCGATTCGACAATTCCGCGTACGCAAAGATAACTGATGCCAAACCGCCAGAAATATCGATAGGTACGGGATGGCTGACACCCGTGGATCGTGTCATGATGCTTTTGCAGGCAATAAGGGACTGGGCATGAAAAAATTTCTAT
>CAMBPP010000068.1 GCA_945869715.1 Bifidobacterium breve | reverse complement strand
TGATCTTGCGTGCCTGGCGAAACATGCGCAAAACATATACACCTACAGCAATAAAGGTAACTACGTATCCGCCAACAATGAAACTGACATGGTCCATTAGTTCGCCTCGCTTCGTCGTTCTTGCAAAGCAGCTTCCAAACCACCGTCATCTATTGCGTCGGCAAGTGTAAGAACACGCTGGCGATGAAGAACCATCCAGGCAAACAGCAGGGTAAATACTGCTACTCCAAACAGCAAGGTAAACAGCATGAGGCCATCCATAGTGACATCGCCATTGGGTTGCAGAACCGAGGCCTCTTGGTGCAATGAACGCCACAACACCACACTGAAGTGCACAAGCGGAATTTCAAGTACCGCTAGAAGCGCAACTACACCACTGCGCTTTGCGCGCTGCTGATGGCTTCCACCAAGGTCGCGTACTGCCAGGTACCCCACATAGGTAACAAATAGGAACACAGTTGTTGTTAGTCGTGGGTCCCACTGCCAATACGTTCCCCAAGTGAGGCGTCCCCACAGGCTGCCGGTCACCAAACTCAGACCCATAAATATGACGCCCACTTCGCCAGACGCACCAGCAATACGGTCGAAGGTGAGGGAATGTTGTTTGCCCCACATGAACATTGCCGACGTAATAGCGGTGACGATAAATGCAAGGTATGCCACCCATGCCGTGGGCACGTGTATGTACATGAGGCGCACAGTGCTTCCCTGCACCACGTCTTCATCGGTGAAGAAGAGCCCAAGCAACGTGAGGAGCACCATGCCCAGGAAAACAAGAAGTCCGAGCCCTCGTGAAGCACGGGTACCCGTTGGTGTATCTACTGGTGAGGGGAAGGGGTGAATGCTGTTCATTTTGCTCTATGTGTTCTCATGTGAAGTTAGTTGCTTTTGACCATCTCTCACTCTTCGGTGAGCACTCCAAATGCAAGTGTTCCACCAAAACCAAAGAGAGCGCCAAATACAGCGAGCAATGCCACCCACGGCCATCCTTCGCCGAGCGTGGCGCCTCCGACCCCAAATGCCGATTCAGTGGCTCGGGTAGCCGCAATGAGAACGGGAGCCACGGCAGGCAATAACAACAACGGCAAGAGGGTTTCGCGACCTTTTGCCGCCGCACCCAAACCCCCGTACAACGCCCCCATTGCAGCGATACCGATATTTGCCAAGAAACTTACTGTGACGAGAAGCACTGCTCCGCCCCACGACAAGTGCACCTGATACAGCACCAACGACAACAACACGAGCACACCTTCAAAAAGAAGTAACTGCACAACAAGAGCCACCGACTTGCCTAAGAACACACCTGCTGGAGACACGCCAGCAACTTTGATTGCATCGAGCGCATTGTCGGCCGACTCAATAGCAAATGTGCGCTGAACAATAATTAAGGAAGAAAATAAAACGGCAAGCCACACAAGACCGGGGGCAACGCGTTGCAAAATGCCATCGTTATCAAGTGCAAAAGCAAAAAGCACCATCACAATTCCGGCGAAAGGCAGCACTTGGTTTACTAATACCTTGCTGCGCCATTCAATACGCAAATCTTTAGTGGCAATTGCTCGCGCAACCGACATTGTTGAAGTGGAGTGCTGTGTCATTGCGCACCACGTTCCACAATGGCTCCACCAACAACTTCTATACGGCGTGTAGCAAGTGCACCAGCGCGTTCTAGCTCATGCGATGCAACAATGACCGTTGCCCCAGCACTTGTAGCTTCGCGTAAAATTTTGTCGATCTCGTCTCTTCCGGCAGCATCGAGACCTGCATGGGGTTCATCGAGTAGCCACAATGAAGCACGACGAATAATCAAAATGGCTAATGCGGTTCGCCGGCGCTGACCTGCAGACATTTTTGCAACGGTGGTACCCAAAAGACGCGTATGCAGACCCATGCGTTCGCCAGACAACGCAATTTCTCGTGCTGAGGCGCCAACCACTGCACCCCAGAACTGCAAGTTTTCCTGTGCGGTGAGATCGAGATACAACCCATTCGCGTGACCCAGCATTCCTACATGTGCTTGAGCCTCTTTACGCTGAGTTGCAAGGTTGAACCCGAGCACAGATGCTTCGCCTCGCGCCAATGGCACAAGCCCCGCGCATAGCCGCAACAGAGTTGTTTTGCCAGCGCCATTTGCGCCACTAATGAGAACGATTTCACCTTTTTTCACAACGAGCGAAGCCTCGGCAAGAGCGGGAAATGACCCCAAAAGCACTACAGCGTTGTGCAAACGCACGGCTTCATCAACGCTGCTCATACCGAGACGCTACCCATCACCATGGCAGAGGGCAAACGCGCTACTAACGTAACGGACGATGAATCACAAAACCGCTCGCGTTGTTGGCTTCATCGGCAAGACCTTTATTACTACTGGCCTGTTGCTTCTCGGACTCGTTGTCTACCAACTGTGGGGCACCGGCATTGAAACACGCCGCACCCAAAGTGCACTGCGCCAGGAATTCAATCGCATCATTGCAACGACAGAACCATCTAGAGCAGACGGTACTTCAGCATTCCTACCTGTCACCGATGCGCTTGCGCTCATTGAAATTCCGAGCATCAATATTGCCAAGATCATTGTGGAAGGCATTACGCCAAAAGATCTTCGGCGCGGGCCTGGTCACTTCCCCAAAACTCCCATGCCGGGCGAAATAGGGAATAGTGCAATTGCTGGGCATCGCACTTCTTACGATGCCCCATTTGGAAATCTCAATACAATCGCGCCAGACGACATCATTTACGTCACGACCACAAAAGGTAAATTCGCCTACACCGTCAAAGAAGTTTCGGTAGTTGCTCCCGACAAAACATCAGTGCTTGCCAACACTCCGAAAGTAGCAACCCTCACACTCATTACCTGCCACCCGCGCTTTAGTACCAGCCAACGTCTTGTTGTGCGCGCTGAACTCTCATCTACTACTCCCACCACCACGCCCACTAGCACTCCCCCAAGTACCCCAATGCCCACGACCACTATTCCGCAAGTTGTTGAGGCCGCACCACCTGAGGCGATCTCCGATGTATCGGCAAATGATTTTGGTAAATGGTTTTCCGACACCAGCGCAATATTTCCCACTCTGTTGTGTGGTGCGTTGCTCATTGCACTAGCAAGTTCTCGAAAATTGATACGGAACCAAATTTCACGTCGCGTTACCTCACAGCGCGCATCAAGTGTTACAACGTATGCACTGCTCAGCATTCCGTTTCTCGTAATGCTTTTCTATTTCTACCGATACATCAACTTGCTTTTGCCCGCTGGGGCATAATCCGCTGATTAATTTCCGGTGAAACGTGCTTTACGTTTTTCAAGAAAAGCTGTGCGTCCTTCGTGCGCATCCGCACTCGCCCAGGCTTGAGCACGTAACGCTTCAAATGCTGCATCATTAACTATTTTTTCGGCAACGGCTTCTAAACCACGTTTGTGCGCGGCAATTGTGATGGGTGCCAAAGTAGCGAGATAATGCGCCCACTCAAGTGCATCAGAAAGCACGCCAAGTTTGTGCACCGCGCCTTGTGTATGAAGTTGTTCGCCGCTGTACGTGCTCGTACCGAGCAACATATTGCGCGCAATGGCCCCACCACATTCCCGCGCCACACGTTCAATGGTCCACTGGTCGACGGCGAGACCCAGTTTCGCTGCCGGAATGCCAAAGACACTTGACGGGGTGGCAACTCGCAGGTCGCAAGCAACCGCCAATTGGGTGCCTCCGCCTAACGCATAACCATGTACCGCGGCCAACGTGATGCACGGCAACAGCGTAAATCCGAGCAAAGTTGCAGACAGTGCGCTACCAAATTCTTCATCTTCCACCCCCGTGAGGTCGGCGCCGGCACAAAACCCCTCGCCCTCACCTGTCAGCACCAGCACCCGGGCTCTCCCCCGCGCCTCTTCTTGAAATTCTTGCAAGAGCATCAACGTGGCGTGATTCACCGCATTGCGCCGTTGTGGACGGCGAATAGTGACCACTGCGACGTCTTCTTGCCACTCGAGAGTGGCAAGAATGCCGTCTTTCTGAGTACCTTTTGTATTGCTCGCCTCTACCATCTGTGAAACCTTATGGCTTTTTCTCCACCAACATCTGCATCAAACGACCCAGTGCGTATTCGTCGCCAGCAATTTGCCAAATACACGCTGCTCGCAAACCGCATCGGCTATTTGTTGTACGCCCTATCGATGACCGCGTTCGTACTGGCATTTGCCCTGAAATTCACTCCAACCATGGTCACCATCATTACAATTTGTCTAGTGCTCGGATCCATCTTGTTGGCACCCTCCATAGTTCTCGGTCATGCCATTAAGGCAGCCGAGCGAGAAGATCGCGAGAATGGCATATGAGCATGACCACACCAGCACGCTTAACCGCTGCAGAGCGACGCGAGCAACTTCTCCAAGTAGCCCTCACTGTTTTTGCACAGCGCGGTTATCACACCACATCAATGAACGACATTTCCGATGCTGCTGGCGTCACAAAGCCGGTTTTGTACCAGCACTTCGACTCCAAGCGTGCGCTATATATTGCTGTGCTCGATGCTGTTGGCAAAAACATGATCCATGCCATTTCTGCAGCTACAAAAAGCGTGCCCACTGGCAAAGCACAAACCGCTGCCGGAATGGTTGCCTATTTTGAGTGGCTCTCGAGTGACCCAAATGCATTCTCATTGCTCTTTGGTGGGGGCACCCGCCGCGACGAAGAATTCGCATTAGTTGCCCGTAACGTAGAAAAATCGGTTGCCGAACTCATCGCACCTCTTATTGAAGCTGGCGTCGATGCCGCCTACCAGCGCATGGTTGCACACGCACTGATTGGCATGAGCGAAGGTGTTGCACGTCACCTCATTCAACGCCGCGAACCTTTCGATGCTCATATCGTTGGCGAGCAACTTGCCTCACTGGCATGGGCTGGGCTGAGGGCAGTTGGGCGCAAGCCCGAGTAGGCTCGTGTTATGGCCTCACCAGGCGAACACCATCCGGCATTCGAAGAATACTGCGAATGCATCTACGAACTTCTTGAAGAAAACGTAGAAGTCATTCAAGCGCGCATCGTTGAGCGCCTTCAAGTTTCTCGACCTTCTGTATCAGAAATGATGAAGCGCATGGAGGCCGAAGGTCTTGTTGCGCTTTCTGGCTCAAGCATTGCACTCACCGAAACTGGCGAGAAACTTGCGCTGCGTACTGTTCGACGTCACCGCATTGCCGAAAGATTCCTCACCGATATTTTAGGTCTGTCATGGGCTCACGCTCATCATGAAGCCGGGCGCTGGGAACACGTCATGTCGGCCGAAGTCGAGACGGCAATGGATCGAGTATTGGGCAACCCCACAACATGCCCGCATGGAAACCCCATTCCCGGATCTCAATACTTAGCCACACTTGTAATGCGCTTAGTAGATGTTGCTCCTGGTCGCGGCTTTACCGTCGACCGCATTCCTGAAGAACTCGAGTTCACTCCTGGTCTTTTAGAATTTTTAGAAACCGCTGAAATTCATCCGGGCAAGTCTGGAATGGTGTCTGCCACATCACCCGACGGCAGCGTCACTGTAGAAATCGATGGCCAACGTATTGGTGTTGGCCCTTTTGCCAGCGCCCGAATCTTGGTAACAGCACAGTGAAGAAATCTGGTTTTCTTGGCCTCTGTGCTGTAGCCGCGTTGAGTAGTTGTGCCACTAAATACAACGCCGGTGCAAACGCGCCTGCAACAACCTCTCCTAGTGCATCCACTACTACAACCATTCCTCGCGGAAGTACTGATGAGCTATTTGCCCAATTGCTCCAGACCGGCAAAGACGTTGGTAACGACGTCGCACAAGGCGACATGCAAACCGCGCGTACAAAACTTGCCGACATCAAAGCCATTTGGATTGGCATTCAGCCACAAATCACCAATGCGTCTGAGGAACTCCTCAACGACACACAACGCATGATCAATTTGTTTACAACTGCTGTAGACCGTAAACGGCCGGCCGACGCCGACAAGGCAATGCGGTTTCTTCCCAGTCTTGTTTCAGCAATAGTGAATTAGTACACCATGCACGGCGGCAACGGCCGACGATGCACAACGGTCAGACGCTGAGTTGGCCGCGTGAGTGCAACATACAAAGCACGCAGACCCATCGTTTCAATTTCCATAATGTCTTGGGGCTCCACTACAACTACGCCATCGAGTTCTAAGCCCTTGACCAAACTCACTGGCACCACAGTAAGGCCTGTATCGAGCGCGGTATTTGCCGCTTTACCGTGGCTCATGCCAGCAGCGCTGAGCGCATCGGAAACTGCAGACACCATGTTGTCGGGGCAAACAACGGCAACATTGCCCGCTGGAAGTTCTTCAATAAGAGCTTTTGTTTCCTGGGTCACAGCATCGAGCAAAGTGTCACCATTTTGCGCAGCATTCACAATGCGTGGGCCAGCATCACCTTCACGCACCGATTGCGGAGAACGCAGGCCAGGCGCTGCAGCATGCATTACCTTGTCGGCCAGTTCCATAATTTGTGCAGGGATGCGATAACCCACAGAAAGCCCCACGACCCGTTGCTCTTTACGATCGGGTAAGTGCCGTAAAACATCGGCCCATGATTCTGGCGCGAGCGCACCCGTTGCTTGGGCCATATCGCCCACAATGGTCATGGAACCATTGAGTGAACGCCGCGACACCATTTGTAACTGCATTGGGGTGAGGTCTTGGACTTCGTCAATGACAATGTGGCCATAGGTACGAATTTCATCTGATTCGTCAATTTTCCCATTTTTGCCTGGCAGCGGACCAAGAACTTCAAAGGCATCATCGAGAACAGCTACATCGTGTTCGCTGAATCGCGCTGACTCAATATCTTGCGTGCGCTCGCGATACAGCGACGTGTACTCTGCTTCACTCAATATATTTTCTGCGGCTAAACGCAACAATGCTTTCGAGCCATAGAGGTCGTTTAGCAATTGCGCAGGAGTAAGCAACGGCCACATCCGTTCCATTGCAATACGGAATTCAGGCAATGGTCGCAAAGAATCTTTCAACTCTGAAAGAGGAACACCCGGGTCGCGCCATGATGCTCCTAGGGCCTGCAACACTTCTGTTTCCACCCATTTACGTGCAGCGTTGTGGCGGCGAAAGCGACGCCTTCCTTGGCGCACAATGTTTGCAGCATCTTGTGCACTTAAGCGAACGTATCCGGATCTAAAGGGCAGTTGTAAATTGTCGCGCAACGGACGCTCACGGTCGCTCACAGCCTTGGTGATGACCTTCGACATGCGCATGTCGCCTTTTACGCGTGCGGCAAGCACCGCGTCGCGTGCACCATAGGTAACGCTGGGCACTAGATCGCTGAGCACTACTTGCTGTACGCCGGCTTCACCCAAGCTGGGCAGCACGCGTTCGATGTAGCGCAAGAACACGCGGTTAGGCCCAATGACCAATACGCCTTGAGCTTCTAACGGAAAGCGAAATGTATAGAGCAAATATGCAGCGCGATGCAAAGCAACAACAGTTTTTCCTGTCCCTGGCCCACCTTGGACCACCAACACACCTGCTTGCGGTGAGCGAATAATTTCGTCTTGCTCACTTTGAATGGTGGCCACAATGTCGCCGAGTTGACCCGTACGACCACGTTGCAACGCAGCCAACAAAGTGCTGTACCCACGCAGATTTTGTTGCGCGCCGCTCTCTTTCGTTGTGGCGGGACCGTCGCTACCAATTCCAACATGACCTTGTCCGAAAAGTTCATCTTCAATTC
>CAMBPP010000067.1 GCA_945869715.1 Bifidobacterium breve | reverse complement strand
CTTGGTCGCGCACAAGAACGCCACGATCGAGTTGGATAACCCGCTTACGCATCATGTTTACAATGCGGTGGTCGTGTGAAGCCATAACAACAGTTGTTCCACTGCGGTTAATGCTGTCGAGTAACTGCATAATTCCTTCGCCCGTAGCGGGGTCGAGGTTACCTGTAGGTTCGTCGGCCAACAAAATGAGTGGTCTATTTACAAATGCCCGTGCAATGGAAACACGTTGTTGCTCACCACCCGACAACTGATCGGGCAATCGGTCGTGCTTATCTTCAAGACCTACTAGTTCAAGAACCGCAGGAACTTGTTGACGAATAACGTGACGCGGTTTGCCAATAACTTCGAGAGCAAAAGCCACATTTTCAAATACGGTTTTGTTCGACAGCAATTTGTAGTCTTGAAAAACATTTCCCATACCGCGGCGCAAATATGGCACGCGGGAGTCGCCTAGTTCGTTGATATTGCGGCCAGCAATCCATACATCGCCACGTTCTGGACGTTCTTGACGATTCATGAGGCGCAACAGAGTGGATTTCCCTGAACCTGAAGGACCCACCAAAAAAACGAAGTCGCCTTTTGCGATGTCGAAACTTACGTCTCGCACCGCAACAGAATCGGTTCCGTATACCTTGGTCACATTGTCTAAGCGAATCATGACAAAGTGAACCTATCAGCACATTTGTAACTCGCCGTGAAACTGCTTATTTTTCGTCGAGAGAGCGCCGCCAACGCAAAAAACCTTCCATAAATTCATCTAAATCGCCATCTAGCACGGAAGCAACGTTGCCGTCTTCCACTTCCGTTCTGACATCTTTCACCATTTGATATGGCTGCATAACATAAGAACGAATCTGACTTCCCCAGCCCACTTGTGCGGGCTTGCCAGCAATACGGTCACGCTCTGCTTCGTATTCTTCTTCAATGCGCGCAGCAATCATTGCTTTGAGTCGCGTCATTGCTCGCTCACGGTTTTGTAATTGACTGCGTTCTTCTTGCGATGAAGAAACAAGACCCGTTGGTTCATGGATGAGTCGCACTGCAGACGATGTCTTGTTGATGTGTTGACCACCAGCACCAGAAGCGCGAAATACTTCCATGCGAATTTCGGCTTCGTTCACTTCAATGTTTGGCGCATCCATAACCGGCCACACCTGCACCGAGGCGAAGCTTGTTTGCCGGCGTCCCTGGTTATCGAACGGGCTAATGCGTACCAGGCGATGCGTACCGCGCTCTGAGGTCATGAGGCCATAGGCGTAGCGGCCGTGAATAGTGAAGTCGGCAGACAATATGCCCGCTTCTGTACCTTCAGATATACCGCTTAATTCCACAGTGAACCCACGACGTTCCGCCCAACGCGTGTACATGCGCAACAACAACTCCGACCAATCTTGCGCATCGACGCCGCCGTCTTTCGCGTTAATTTGCACGATGCAATCGACCTCATCGTGCTCGCCAGTAAACAAACTGCGCAACTCTAGGGTGCGCAGTTGTTTCGATGCACGCGAAATGCCGTCTGCCAGTTCAGGCTCTTGTGATGCGTCGTCTATCTCGCGTGCCATTTCGTGCAGCACATCAAGATCGTCAACCACAGCAGTTAACCCCAGGAACTCATCAAGGTCAGACTTGATATTTGAATATTCTGTATTCACCTTTTTTGCAAGGTCTTGGTCGTCCCATAAATCGGGGCGTGAAATTTCAATTTCAAGTTCGTTGAGACGTGCAGTATTTTGCTCGACTTTGAGATACAGAGAAGCCTCGCCTAATCGGCGCCGGAGATCTCGTAGGTCGTCGGTGAAGTCACGCATAGTGAGAAGAGCCTTGGTTCGGTGTCAGGCAGTTTTGCCGTGACACACCTTGAATTTTTTGCCCGAGCCACAAGGGCACGGCGCATTGCGAGGAGTTTTATCGAATTCGCTTTTCACTACTGGCGTGTTGCTGACCGCACGAACAGGCGCGGCCTCGGGTGGCAATTCACCATCGGCAATTGCTGAGGCAGCAGCCACATCGAAGCCAGAAGATGTGTCGTCGTCGGAAGAGGTTTGGCGGATGTTTTGCACAGTGGTTCCTGCAGCATCGTCGGACACCACTTCCACATGCATCACGTACTTCACGAAATCTTGTGCAATGCCCTTCATGAGAGACCCGAACATGTCGTAGCCCTCACGTTGCCATTCGGTGAGCGGGTCTTTTTGGCCCATAGCGCGCAGGTTGATGCCCTCTTGCAGGTAGTCCATCTCTTCAAGATGTTCGCGCCAGCGTTGGTCAATAATACGCAACATGACCTGACGTTCAATTTCACGCATGACCGTTTCGCCAAGTTGTTCTTCGCGTTGCTTGTAGAACACTGCAGCATCGGCCATGACGAGGTCGTAAATATTGTCGGTTGACGAGGCTTGCTCGAGAAGAGAAACCGCAACTGTTGTAGGCCAGTAGGTGGCGAGGTCGCGAGTAAGTCCGTCGAGGTCCCATTCGTCGTCGGCTTCACTCACGCAATATGCAGCAATAAGAGAATCGACAGCCTCTGAGAGATACTCCATTGCGGCGGCGTGCAGGTCGAGGCCGTCGAGAATTTGGTCGCGGCGCATGTAAATAACCTTGCGCTGCTCGTTCATGACCTCGTCGTATTTGAGAACGTTCTTACGAATTTCTCCGTTGCGTTGCTCTACCGTGCTTTGCGCACGTTCAATGGCCTTAGTAACCATTTTTGCTTCAATTGCTTCGTCGTCGGGCAATGCGCGAGACATGACCCAACTGAGTGCACCTGTTGCGAACAAACGTAAGAGCTCGTCGTCGAGTGACAAATAGAAGCGACTCTCACCTGGGTCGCCTTGACGACCGGCACGACCACGCAACTGATTGTCAATACGACGGCTTTCATGGCGTTCTGTACCCAATACAAAAAGCCCACCAGCAGCACGAACTTCATCGCCTTCTGCCGTGCACTGTGCCTTGAATTGCTCTGACAAAGACGCATATCGGGCTTGTGCCGTGGCGCGAGAGCTTTGGAAGTCGGCAGGCATCTGAGCCAATGGAACAGGAAGGGCGAACTCATCGAGCAGAGTTTCTTCTGAAAAACCTTCGGAGAGTACTGCTTGGCGAGCGAGACCCTCGGGGTTTCCGCCCAAAAGAATGTCGACACCACGCCCAGCCATGTTGGTTGCAACAGTTACTGCACCTATGCGACCAGCTTGAGTAACAATGTGCGCTTCTCGGCTGTGCTGCTTTGCATTCAACACTTCGTGCTTAATACCGCGCTTGTTTAATTGGCGCGAAAGCTGCTCGCTCTTTTCCACGCTGATGGTGCCGACAAGAACCGGCTGACCGTTCTTGTTTTTCTCAACAATTTCTTCAACCACGGCAGCAAACTTTGCGTCTTCATTTTTGTAAATGAGATCGGCCTGATCGAGGCGCTTCACAGTTTTGTTTGTTGGAATAGAAACAACTGCCAGCTGATATGTGTTGACGAGTTCTGCTGCTTCAGTTTGAGCAGTACCCGTCATTCCAGAAAGTTTTTTATACATGCGGAAGTAGTTCTGCAAGGTAATGGTGGCAAGAGTTTGGTTTTCCTCTTTAATTTTGACGCCTTCTTTGGCCTCAATTGCTTGGTGAATACCTTCGCTCCAGCGACGACCTTCAAGAATGCGACCCGTAAATTCGTCGACAATTTTTACCTCACCACCTTGGATGATGTAGTCCTTATCGCGCTTGTACAGTTCTTTCGCTTTCAATGCCACTTGTAACTGATGCACCAAGTTTTGCTGCACTCCGTCGTACAGGTTGCCCACACCAAGTTGGGCCTCAACTTTTTCAATTCCTTCTTCAGTTGGAACCACTGTGCGCTTCGCTTCATCAACTTCGTAGTCAACATCACGTGTGAGTGCCCGCACCACCGAGGCGAACCTGTAATACAACTGTGCAGCATCGGCTAAGCGACCTGAAATAATGAGCGGGGTACGTGCCTCATCGATGAGAATGGAGTCAACTTCGTCAACGATGGCGAAGTTATGACCGCGCTGAACTTTTTCCTCCAACGAACCGGCCATGTTGTCGCGCAGATAATCGAAACCAAATTCGTTGTTGGTGCCGTAGGTAATATCGGCTGCGTAGTCTTCACGTTTTTGCTGTGGTGATTCGCGGTGACCTGGAACCACAAGACCAATGCTGAGACCTAGCCAGCGGTGTACGCGACCCATCCACTCTGAGTCGCGTCGCGCCAAATAGTCGTTGACAGTAACAAGATGCACACCATTGCCCGACAGGCCATTGAGGTATGCCGGCAAGGTAGATACAAGAGTTTTTCCTTCGCCAGTTTTCATTTCGGAGATCCAGCCAAAGTGCAATGCTGCCCCGCCCATGAGTTGCACGTCGTAGTGCCGCTGCCCAAGCACGCGCTGTCCGGCTTCACGCATGACGGCAAATGACTCGGTTAAAAGATCTTCAAGTGATTCGCCATTGGCGATGCGCTGGCGGAACTCATCGGTCTTACCGCGCAAGGCGTCGTCAGACAATGCAGCAATAGACACCTCGAGGGCATTGATTTCCGGAACAAGACCTTCGAGGGCCTTAACCTTTTTGCCTTCGCCGGCCCGTAGAACGCGATCAAGAATACTCATTAGGGCGAAATGCTACCTGCTAGGGGTCGCGGCGACCGCCCAGCATTCCACTAATTCCACCCCAATACTGCGAAATGCGCGCCGAACTCCATGCAAAGTTGCCCCTGTTGTCACGACGTCATCTACCACCAGGACTTTGCGGCCCGCTGCAAGTGAATGCGCTCGGAAAGTGGGTCCTATGAGGCGCTGTTGGCGTGATCTGTGTGTTTGCGTTTCATGTGTCATTCTGCGCAACAGATTTTTAACTGGTATACCCAATTGTTTACCCACTTCACGTGCAATGAGTTCTGCATGATCCATTCCACGTTGTCGAAGATGTTGAGTTGTTGTGGGTGCCCATGTGACGTAATCGAAGTCATAGTTCATTGCGCGTTCACGCAAAATTGCATCTGCCACTAGCTGTGCGAGTGGCTTAGCGAACTGACGCTGGTTGCGATATTTCAATGAGATCACCGCCGTTCGCACATCTCCTTCGAACACGGCAGCGGCACTGACATAAAATGGCAGAGTTGCTTTATCTGGAATTTGAGCAATAAGTGCAGACTTTCGTGTGAACACCTTTTATTGTGTGCATTGCGTGAAGTTGATGGCAGTAACATTCGCCAATGCCTTCAACGAGCACTCCTCGACCCCTGCGCGAGCGATTTGCTGAACGAATTGCTCGTTGTGCTGCCGGGCTATTTTGCTTTGGTGCCGGAATTGCCTGCTTTGTACACAGCAACCTAGGTGTTCCACCATGGGACGTGCTGCATCAGGGCATTAGCGAAAAAGCCAACATCAAAATGGGCACGGTCATCATTATTGTTGGAGTGGTACTGCTGCTCGCCTGGATTCCACTGCGCATGAAGCCCGGCATTGGCACCATTATGAACGCCGTCCAAATTGGTCTCGTCGAAAACGTGATGGAAGATCTGCTTCCGAACTCCGACCTCATCGTTGCTCGCGTGGCATATCTCATTGCGGGAATGCTCTTTATTGCCTTTGGCTCAGGGCTGTACATTGGCGCAGAACTTGGGTCGGGACCGCGAGATGGCCTCATGCTCGGATTAAACAAACGCTTTGGTATCTCTATCCGCCTCGCCCGTACCACTGTTGAAATCGCAGTACTAGTTGTCGGACTCTTTCTAGGTGGCTCAATAGGGCTCGGAACTTTTGTCTTTGCCTTTGGCATTGGACCACTCGTACAAAAAGCGCTCCTCGCACTGCGCATGTCCCCGTCGCTGAATGATTCAGCGACGGGGCAAGCACTCGAAATGTAAGTGTTATTTAGTAGCGGTAGTTCTCGGGCTTGAATGGGCCCGCTGGGTCGATACCCAAGTATTCAGCCTGCACATCGTTCATCTGTGTGAGTACAACACCGAGAGCATCGAGATGCAATGCAGCAACTTTCTCATCAAGTTTTTTTGGCAAAACATAAACACCAAGCGGGTACTTTTCGGTGTAGTTGAACAACTCAATTTGAGCTATGACTTGGTTGGTGAACGAGCAGCTCATTACGAAGCTTGGATGACCTGTTGCGCAACCCAAGTTCACCAAACGACCTTCTGCCAAAACAATGACAGCATGGCCATCGGGGAATGACCACAGGTCTGTGCCGGCTTTCAGCTCATCGCGTGTTGCACCGCTACGGGCCAAACCAGCCATATCGATTTCGTTATCGAAGTGGCCGATGTTGCACACGATGGCATTGTGTTTCATTCTCGACATGTGTGTCACGTCAACAATGGCTTCGTTACCTGTTGCAGTAACAAAAATATCTGCTTGCCCAACAACTGATTCGAGAGTATTGACTTCATACCCTTCCATTGCTGCCTGCAATGCGTTGATGGGGTCAATTTCTGTGACGATGACTCGAGCACCTTGACCGCGCAAACTTTGAGCACAACCCTTACCTACGTCACCGTAACCACATACAACTGCGAGCTTTCCGGCAATCATGACGTCGGTGGCGCGGTTAATGGCGTCAATGAGTGAATGGCGACAACCGTAGAGGTTGTCGAATTTACTCTTGGTCACACTGTCGTTCACGTTGATGGCAGGGAACAAAAGTTCATTATTCTCTGACATTTTGTACAAACGCTTCACACCTGTGGTGGTTTCTTCGGTAACGCCCTTAATGCCTTTGGCCATAGTGGTCCACTTTTGTGGCTCCGACTTCAAGCTGCGCTGCAATAAGCCGAGCACAATGGCGAACTCGGGGTTTGCTGCTGAGGTGGGGTCGGGAACAATTCCCGATTTTTCGAACTCAACACCTTTGTGAACGAGCATGGTTGCGTCGCCACCGTCGTCGAGAATCATGTTTGGGCCATCGCCATCGGGCCAAGTCATCATCTGATCGGTGCACCACCAATACTCTTCAAGAGTTTCACCCTTCCATGCATAACAAGGAACACCCTGTGGGTCTTCTGCTGTGCCATTAGGACCAACTACTACTGCAGCGGCTGCATGGTCTTGAGTAGAGAAAATGTTGCAACTTGCCCAACGCACTTCTGCGCCCAGCTCTACAAGGGTCTCAATGAGGACTGCCGTCTGAATGGTCATATGCAATGAACCAGAAATGCGGCAACCCTTCAATGGCTTTGTCGGCCCGAACTCTTTGCGCAGTGCGCGAAGGCCTGGCATTTCGTGTTCGGCAAGATGAATTTCCTTGCGGCCAAATGGTGCAAGCGCAAGATCTGCAACACGGAAATCACCGCGTTTTGCAAAGGAGCTATTTGTAGACATGGAGGAGCCTTTCGGGAACTGCCGATATAAAAGGAAAGTACTCGGGCTGGGGCCTGCTGGCTCCGGTCTTTCAGCCCGACTGGTAAATACTAGTGCGCAGTAAAGGTGGGTTGAATGTCTTCTGCGGTGATTTTTGCCATGATGCGAGCGTGTTCGCCAGCATCGACAGTGCGTGATTCAGAGATGAGCATGACAGGGATGCCCGCTTTCACGTCGTAGATGCGCTGTAAACGGTTGTTGTAGAGAACCGACTCGGATTCCACATAGAACAGTGGGCCTTTGTCTTCCGGGCAGGCCAGAATTTCTAACAATTTTGCGTTTAACGACATGCTTCTACACTAGCCAACATTTGCTGGGGTTACTGCTACGCGTTCTGAGTAATGAGCGAAAGCACTTCTGATACACGCTGATCACATTCGTCACGGTTTCCGGCCTCGAGGTTGAGCCGCAATAACGGTTCAGTATTCGAGGGGCGCAGGTTGAACCACCATGAGCCGCAATCGACAGTAAGCCCGTCGAG
>CAMBPP010000066.1 GCA_945869715.1 Bifidobacterium breve | reverse complement strand
CGGCAAAGTCGCGGTCGGCTTGTGGGCGTTCCAGCAACTCGGCCCATGTAATGCCCGATACCAACTCGGTCACCAGTACCCGTGTGGTGCTGAGGTGCTCAATGACTTCGGGAACATGAATGAATGGGTGATTGCGGTAGTAGTTGGCGAAGTCTTTTTGATTTTCGGCTTCAAGCGTGTAGTCAAGTTCTTCGGTGAGGCGCTCTTTAATTTCTGCCACAAGTTCATCGGGGCTGAAGCTTTTGAAACCGAATGACAACAACGCGCCAAGCAGGTCGGCATTTTTTAAATCAGACGCAATGGCTTCAGCAACGCCGGGGTATTGCACTTTCACAGCTACCGCACGCTGCTGTTGAGTAACGGGGTCGATGATGATGGCGCGATGCACTTGGCCGATGCTGGCTGCAGCAATAGGTGTTGGGTCCCATTCCACAAAGAGCTCGCTAATGGGTTTGCCGAGTTCTTCTTCCACTACTTGCTCGGCGAGTGCGCTGGCCATTGGTGGTGCTTGTGATTGCAATTCGGAAAGTGCAAGGCGCAATGGTTCGGGGAGGCCGTGGTCGAGATAGCTCGCCATTTGGCCGAGCTTCATGAGCGCGCCTTTCATATTTCCAAGGCGGTCGGCAATTTGCGCAGCGTTTTTCAGTTCGCGTGAATGGTCGAGTTCTTCTTTGCGCGCCGCAGATGCAAAAAGTTTGCGAGCAGCAGTAGTGGCATAGCTTGTGCCAACGGCGGCGCCGAGTTTTGCTAATTCGGCATTGCGTCCAAATCGCTTGCGTGAACTCAGTGCTTTGTCGGTCATGGCTATTCGCCTTCCGTTTCTGTGCGTTGTGCGGCGCTGAGGCATGCTTCCACAAGTTTGGGTACAAATACATCGGCCATGGCATATACGGCGTCGTGGTCGCCATCGACGTAGTACGCAATGGCGTTGGGAAGAGATTCAAATAAACGTATTTGACGCTTAGTGGCAACAACGCGGTCGCGCGTAGTGATGACAACACTTGCAGGAACGTCAACAGAACGAATCCAGTCGCGCGAGTTGAATGAACCAAGTGCGCCACCGGCTTCCAAAATAAGACGCCAGTCGTGTTGTTGTAGTTGCGCTGCAGCCCAAGGTTCCCAGTTCAATACTTTGCGCTGCATGTACAGACGTTCGGTAACTTTTTCACGTGCGTTAACAGGGGTAATGCGAGCGAGTAAACCCAGACCATGTAACCCCAGAAACGACAAGCGCTCTTGACGAGTGGAAACGAAGAAACCAGAAGTGGCGCACAGCACTACTGCTCGCACGCGTTGTTCGTGGCGATAGCACAGCAACTGTGCAATGGTGCCGCCCATGGAATAGCCCACGGGAATAAAGGTTGCAATGCCTAAATGGTCGGCGAGTGCGGCCATGTCGTCGGCGCAAGCGGCAAGGGTAAAGGGTTTGCTGCTGCGAATGCCACGACCATGGCCACGTTGATCGGGAGCAATGACGCGAAAGTGTTTACCGAGTTCTTCGTAACAGGTGAAGTAGTTGAGGTCCACAGTTGCGGTCCAGCCATGCAATAAGAAAAGCACAGGTGCATTGGGTGGGCCAGGCAGCTCGCGAAAGAAGATGGTCCCGCGACCAGGTAGCATTACTTCACGCCCCGGCGGGAGGTGCGGTTCTGGGGCGTTGAGTTCAGTCATGAGGTCACCTGAACTGTGTTTGCACTAGGCGAGATGCTCCACCGCAATAATGCGCACGCGCAATGTGGCGCCATTTGGTGATTCATACTCCACCCATTCTTCAACACGGCGCGAGATGAGTGCCTCACCGAGCGGAGCTTTGGGGCTCATCATTTCCACACCTTCACGGCGTTCTTCCATGTGGCCAATGAGGTAGGTCTCGGCATCAGATTCGTCGTCGCCTTCATAAAGGAACGTCACAATGGAGCCAGAACTGACGACGCCTTCCACACCTGGCGGAAGAATTTCGTGGTCTTCAAGAATGTCTTCAAGCTGACGAATGCGGCCTTCCATGTGGCCTTGTTCGTCTTTGGCGGCGTGGTAGTCGCCATTTTCCTTGAGGTCGCCCATTTCGCGGGCACGTTCAATTTTGTCGGCCACTTCATGGCGACCACGGGTGGTGAGGTCGAAGAACTCAGCCGCGATGCGGTCATGAGTTGCCGGGGTGATGTAGTGACGAGCCATAACAAGCCTCAGGCTATCGGTAGGCTTAGCGCCCTATGGCACATCGCATCGCAGTCATTGGTGGAGACGGAATTGGCCCAGAGGTCACCGCAGAAGCACTAAAGGTGGTGCGCGCCGCGGGCGTGGCCATTGAAACAACCGATTTCGACCTTGGCGGGCAGCGCTATTTGCGCGACGGGGAAATTTTGTCCGACGCCGTGCTCGAGCAGTTGCGCCATTTTGATGCCATCTTGCTGGGCGCTGTGGGCACCCCCGATGTACCCCCTGGCGTTATTGAGCGGGGGCTGTTGTTGAAGATGCGTTTCGAGCTCGACTTGTACGTGAACCAGCGTCCTTTCGTGGGTGTCGCCCCAGGAAAAACTGCTGTGCACGACTTCGTGGTCATTCGTGAAAATACCGAAGGCCCATATGTGGGTGAAGGTGGCGTGTTGCGCCGCGGCACACCACATGAAGTGGCAACACAGGGCAGCACGAACACGCGCATGGGCGTAGAGCGTTGTGTGCGTTACGCATTTGAACTTGCCATGAAGCGCGAGCGCAAGCATGTGACCTTGGTACACAAAACAAACGTGCTCACTTACTCTGGCGATTTATGGGAGCGCACGTTCAACATTGTTGCCAAAGATTTCCCGCAGGTAAAAACTGCATACAACCATGTCGACGCTGCATGCATTTACTTCGTTGAAGACCCATACCGCTATGACGTCATTGTGACCGACAACTTGTTTGGCGATATTCTCACCGACCTGGGTGGGGCAGTGAGTGGCGGCATTGGTGTGGCATCGTCTGCCAATTTGAACCCTTCACGCACCGGGCCTTCGATGTTCGAACCATCGCATGGTTCCGCCCCCGACATTGTGGGTACCGGCAAGGCCAACCCCACGGCAGCCATCTTGTCGGCAGCCTTAATGCTCGACTTTTTGGGCGAAAATGCTGCTGCAGACCGTGTTCGTGGCGCGTGTGAGCCTGCCGTTACCGGAACAACTGTAGAAATGGGAAACGCCATCGCCGCCCGCTTGGCGAGCAAGTAATCTAAGAACGTTCTCGAAAGGAATCGCTATGCCTACCTTGATCCCTACCCCAAAAATCTGGATGAACGGCACGCTTGTCGACTGGGATAAAGCTCAGGTGCACGTGCTCACACACACTTTGCATTACGGCACCGGCGTGTTCGAAGGTATTCGTGCTTACGAAACTTCAAAAGGCCCAGCAGTGTTTCGCCTGACCGAGCACATTGAACGCCTCTTGCGTAGCGGAAAAATTCTCGGCATGGAAATTCCATACAGCGTTGCTGAACTTGTGCAAGCAACAAAAGACACTGTGGCTTCAACTGGTTTGCCTGGTTGTTACATTCGCCCCATTGCGTATTATGGATACGGCGAAATGGGTTTGAACACATTGCCGTGCACCGTTGACGTAGCTATTGCATGCTGGCCATGGGGTGCATACCTTGGCGAAGAAGCACTCACCAAGGGTGTGCGCATGAAAATTTCTTCATGGAAGCGACTCGACCACAACATGTTGCCACCAGCTGCAAAAACAGTTGCTAACTACGCCAACTCATCGCTGGCAAAAGTTGAAGCGTTGAGGGCCGGTTACGACGAAGCCATCTTGTTGAACAACGAAGGTCTCGTTAGTGAGTGCACCGGTGAAAACTTGTTCGTTGTACGCAACGGCAAAATCATTACGCCGCCATTGTCGGCTGGTGCCCTTGAAGGCATCACACAGTGGAGCGTCATTAAGATTCTGGAAGACCTCGGCTATGAAGTGGTGAAGGGCGACCTTGCTCGCTCCGACCTCTATATCGCCGAAGAGATCTTCTGCGTAGGTACGGCCGCGGAAGTAAGCGCCATCAACTCGGTCGACGACCGCTCGGTGCCATGCCCCGGGCCCATCACCTTGAAGGTCGCTGAAATCTACGGAAAGGCCGTTCGTGGTCAAATTCCGGAGTATGCACACTGGTGCGAGCCCGCCAAATAGGTTTCCCCAGCATTCCCCACAGGCTTATCCACAGGTAATCCTCAAGAAAAAAGTCTGCTTTAGGGCCTGCAGGTATTGACGATGGGCGAGGGAAGGGGCATACTGTTATCTGTGATGTCCACAGCAACCCCACAGTTTTCCGGCACCAGCCGTATCGCTGTTATTGCTGTATCCATCATTATTATTTCGTAGCGCACGGGTTTCCCTCGTGCGCGGCCGCCGAACTTCGGCGGCTTTTTGCGTTCTAGGGCCCGTTTGAAACGTCGTCATTCCAGCGAGACTAAACGAGCAGAGAAAGAAGAAGCACATGAGCACAAAGAACGAGAACTTTGTTGAAGTATTCGACACCACCTTGCGTGATGGCATGCAGGTGGAAGGCGTGTCGGCAACTGTGGAAGACAAACTTCGTATTGCCGAACAACTTGACTACTTGGGCGTGCACTTCATTGAAGGCGGCTGGCCAGGTGCGAACCCCAAAGACATTGAATTCTTTACTCGTGCGCGCAGTGAATTGAAGCTTGCCAACTCGGTGTTGGTGGCATTTGGTTCTACTCGTCGCCCGCGCGGCAAGGTAGATGACGACGACACATTGCGCAACCTCGTTGAAGCACAAACTCCTGCGGTGTGCATTGTGGCAAAGTGCTGGGACTACCACGTAGAGCACGCACTACAAACCACGCTTGAAGAAGGCATTGCCATGGTGGCCGACTCGGTGGAGTTTTTGAAGGGCAACGGCAAGCGCGTTCTTGTTGACATGGAGCATTTCTTTGACGGTTTTAAAAACAACCAAGAGTTCTCGCTACGTGTTTTAGAAGCTGCTGTCATGAAAGGTGCAACACACTTGGTGTTGTGCGATACCAACGGTGGTTCATTGCCAAGTGAAGTTGGTGAAATTGTTGCCGCAGTACGTAAGCACATTGGTGGCGATGCAACGCTGGGCATTCATTGCCACGACGACACCGGTTGTGCTGTTGCCAACTCAATGGCTGCTGTACAAAGCGGCGTGCGCCACGTGCAAGGAACGCTCAACGGCTTGGGCGAGCGCACGGGTAATGCAAACCTCACCACCATCATTCCGAACTTGCAATTGAAGTTGGGCTACGAGTGCTTGCCACCAGCAAACATGCAGCGCCTCACTTCGGTGAGCAACTTTGTGGCTGAAGTATTGAACCGTCCGCTCAACCCGCAGGCTCCATATGTTGGTTCCTCAGCATTTGCACACAAGGCAGGCCTACATGTGTCGGCCATAGCTCGTGCAAAAGATGCCTATGAGCACATTGTTCCTGAACTAGTAGGTAACGGCACACGTTTCGTGGTGTCAGAAATGGCTGGCCGCGCAACTATTCAAATGAAAGCCGACGAACTCGGTTTGAAGATGGATGGCCCTGCAGTGAACCAGGTAATTGATGACCTCAAGCGCCTCGAGCACGAGGGTTACCACTTTGAAGCAGCTGATGCATCTTTGGAATTGCTCATGCGCCACGCCGCTGGTTGGAAACAAGAGTTCTTCAACGTGGAAAGCATGCGAGTAATAACCGATGAAGCAGCCGACGGTACCTTCACTACTGAAGCAACAGTGAAAGTTTGGCTCGGCGATGAACGCTTCGTTCGTACGTCGGAAGGCAACGGCCCAGTGAATGCCATCGACACAGCACTGCGTGGTTCACTGCTCGAGCATTTCCCGCAACTCTCGAAGGTGCATCTCACCGACTACAAGGTGCGCATTCTCGATGGTGCTACCGCAACGGGTGCAATAACACGCGTGCTCATTGATGCCACCAACGGTGAACGTTCATGGACCACCATTGGTGTGTCGGCCAACATCATCCAAGCATCGTGGCAAGCACTTGAAGAGTCATTGGTGTATGGGTTGTTGCACACCTCGGCATAACAACTACTCTTAGGTCATGGCCGCTCCTCGTAACGCTCCTGTTTCTTTTACAACTGGTGCAGCTGCATATGCATCGCCCGAGCATGTTCCCGCTGCCTGGCAGCCAGACCGCAAGGGCGAAATTGAAGGGTTGCAACCCAGTGGTGCACGTTTAGGAAACCAAGGCCCCGACCAGGGTTATGTGTTGCTGCTTGCTGCAAAGTTGCGCCCACAGGTGCAGGTAAAAAAAGGTGAGCATGTCGACGACGCGTTGCGTGGTTGCATCAACATTGCTTTGAAGCGTGCGTCGTTGTTTAGTCGTGCGCCAGTTGTTCACGACCTCACCATCGCGCTCACCATTTGGGGTTGGCTCGATGCCTCGCCACCAGCCGACCTTGTTGAGTGCCGCCGTGCATTGTTTGAAGGCGTTGCTCATGTAACTGCCCATTACAGCGAGGGTCGTGTTATTGCCGACATGGTTCCTGAAACCACATTGCGCATGAACCCAAGCCAAGTGCGCGCCGCAATGCCTGCGTCGTGGAAATTGCTTACCGGCGTTCCTGCAAAATAATTCCGGCAATAATCAACGCACTTCCTAAGTAGTCCCAGCCTTGTGGTGTTTGGTGAAACACCATGTAGCCAAAGATGGTGGCAACAATGGGCAGCATTGCTAAGAGCACTGAGTAGTGCCGCACCGTAACAATGCGCAAAATGCGTTGGTCAATGCCGTAGCTGGTCACACTCGCTAGTGCGCCAACAACAATGCCGAGCCCAATGAGATACGGGTGGGTAATTGCCGTGCCAATGTCGGGGGCGCCCATGGGGAACGTGAGAAGCGCACCAAAAATGAACGACATGGCTAAGCCGTCGAGCCCGCCGTGTGCGTTTGCAACTTTGCCCGCATACACAATGTGAATGCCCCAGAAAATAGCTGCAATGAAAATGAAGAGAACGCCTAATGGTTCGCCACTCAGCTCAACGCCACTCAAAATTGCAACGCCAATGACTGCTACAACTAGCGCCACTGCATTGCGCCTGGTGCGGGTGAAAAGTGCCGCAACGGTAATGGGCCCAATGAATTCAATTGATACGCCTTTGCCTAACGGCAAGCGATCAATTGCCATGTAAAAAAATGTGCTGGTAAGGCCAGTAGAGAGCCCGAGAACTGCAGCACTTTTTAATTCCTGACGTGTCCACAGCTTCGGTGCAAGGCGGCGTGGGCCAACAATGCACACGGCAACCACCATGGCGCCAAACATACGCAGCCAGGCCATGGTTGCTGGCGCAACATTGTCGAATTGCGCTTTTCCCATTGCATTGCCCGCGTTCAGAGCAAAGGCAGAGAAAATGAACAGTAACTCTGCTTCAAAACCTTTGAGACGCTTATTGGGTGTAGGCGAAGGTGCTGGGGAAGTCAACGCTGCCTAGTCGAACAGGTCGGGGTCAGACACACAAATGTCGTCCCACAACGGTTGGAAGTTCAACCATCCGGCCAGTTGATGAGCAGTGTTGTCACGTTTGTATTGCGCCCACTCATGTGGAATGAGTTTTGGTGTTCCAGCAGCTTCTGCAAGAAGTTGTGCATGGCAACTGCGCTCCATGCTGATGAACCAGTACGCAGCAGCATCAACAGTTTCTGCTGCAGTAAACAAACCGTGGTTTTGGTGAATAGCTGCTTTGCCCGAGCTGAAGCATTCGGCAAAACGCTCGCCGTCTTCAATTTCAAACACCACTTGTCCGGCAGCGTCGGTAATAACGCTGTGGTCGTTGTAGAACGCACATGCATCTGGCGTAATGGGGTCAAGTGTGCGGCCAAGTGCCGACCATGCTTTGTCATATACCGAG
>CAMBPP010000065.1 GCA_945869715.1 Bifidobacterium breve | reverse complement strand
TTTTGGAACGCGGCATTGACATCTTCATAGCGACTGATAATCCACCGATTATGGAAACGGTCACGGAATAAAGGATGGTGATCGCGGAGCCGCTGATACAACGGAAACGGATTACTTTGAAACTCTGGAGAATCAAATTATCGTGGGTCAATTTCGTGTGCGAGACCTGCCATAACGAAACTTTACACCAGCAAAAATACTGCTTTAACCACGCCGCAGTGGCGCCATTACTTCTTCCACAAAGCGCAGAACTGGCTCGGTGCTTTGCGGATGCCCGAAGTCCATGACGAAGTGCTGCACACCCAACTCGGCCAAATGAGATAGCTCATCGAAAAGCTGTTGTGATTCAGCGCCAGTGTTTGGCAATGCGCGCTCTACGGTCAGCGACACTTCTATATCGCTCGTTTCCCGCCCAGCCTTCACTGCGGATGCAAAAACAATGTCACGCTTCTTCAACCACTTTTCATCGCTGCCAAATATGGGGGAATTCCACATATCGGCAATACGGCCCGCCATTGGCAAACCAATTTGTTCACCAAATGCACCAATGCACACCGGTGGAACCACTTCAGGCAATGGTGGGGCCGCTGCACGCTGAATGCTGAAATGTTTGCCTTCAAAACTTGGTGCTTCTTCGGTCCACATCAAGCGGCAAATGTGCACGAGTTCTTCAAGTTCTTGGAAGCGCACCGCAGGTCGTGGAAACTCATAGCCGTATGCGCGGTACTCCTCTTCGCGCCAGCCCGCACCAATGCCCAAGATAAACCTGTTGCCCGACAAGACCTGCAAAGTGGCGGCCATCTTCGCTGTTAATGCAGGGTTGCGATAACCCTGACCAAGTACGTGATGACACAACATGACATCAGGAAATTTTGCGGCAAGCCACGTGAGCGTTGTCCACGCTTCCATGAATGGGTCGGTGTGAGTATCCATGCCATAAAAGTGATCGGCAACCCAGAGTGAATCAAAGTGTGGTAACGCCGTCGGCAAAATGTGCTTTTCTTGAAAAACAACAATGGGTTGATGATTGCTCCACCTATTTCCAATGACAGGCGAAAGCCACCCGAAACGCAACCCTGATGTTGCCGAAGAGTGAGCCACGGTTACGGTGCGATAATTGCGTATGGCGCAGTAATTTCAAACGCGGCAACAACGTCGTAAGACTGACCTTCTTCTGCATCGGTGCCACCTTGCCAACCGTGCCACGGGTATTCCACTGCACCATTTTCGCGCAATGTAGGGCGGCCAGTTTTTTTGTCCCACATAAAGAATGGTCCATGCTCGTCACCCTGCTGTAACGGTGTGCGTACTCGGTCATCGGCACCCGGCTTTGATGTTTCAAACATGCCGCCTGTGCCGGTTCCGTTTTGCAACACCCAGTGCACTTCAGCAAACGCCGGACGCGTTGGTGCTGGGTCATGACCATGGTTGTGTGTTGACAAGTCGACACCCTTGCCTGCTGTCCATACGAACATGTAGGTGATTTCTTCACCATCGACATCGAGCAAATGGAAACCTGGCGACAAATAGCAATCGAGACCATCGAAGAACGGAATGACATCGTGATAGCGCTCTTCAAAAGTGATCCAGGACAATTCATTAGCCAGAGGACCGCTATAGGCAAGTTGATTCATTGAAGTGACTTTGTTTGGCACCTGTGCAGTTCCCGTAAAGACGGTGAACACGGCTCCGTCGGGGCCAGCTACTACTTCTGCTTCAGTCACCTTTGTATTGCGCACCACTTTGTCTTGCGCATATGCCCCACGATTGATATTTGCGAGACGGCCTGTGACCACTTTGATGTGCACAGCGCCTGCAGAATGATTCAAAGCAAAACTTTGGCCGGCATCGAGACGCACAAATTGAATATTCCAGCCGCCAACACTCCAGGTGTCGGAAACGACCGGCGCAATGCCTTCTCCAATAAAAATATTGATTCCTGTACGGGTTGTAGAAACCTCGTTACGTGCAGTGTGCGTCATATTTGCCCCTTACCCCTATATGAATGATCTGTTGTAAGAGTACCCAAGAGACATAATGAGACATGGACTCGGACGGCAACATTCGCACCCCACGCGGGCTCTGCATTCCCGAGACCGCCCTTTCTTGGACATTCGCCCGTTCCGCTGGTGCCGGGGGCCAAAACGTGAACAAAACCTCAAGCAAGGCTTCACTCACCGTTTCAACGCCATTCATCACTGGCCCTCGCGCCGCCCTTGCCCGGGTGCTTGCCGCCTACCCAGAGACCATTCGCGTCACACAACAGACCAGTCGTAGCCAATGGAGAAACCGCCAGCACTGCATTACGCAAATAGTGGAAATGATCGATATCGCTGCGACGCCGCCCGCCCCGCCTCGCCGCCCGTCACGCCCATCTCGAGGTGCTATTGAGCGTCGCCTGACCAGCAAGAAACGTGAGAGTGAGAAAAAAGATCAGCGTCGCAAAGGTGACTGGGTGTAGCAAGTACCGTAGACCCATGCCGAGCGACTTTGTCTTGAAATCAATGAACAACATTCACCGCACCATCTTGAAGGTGAGCGGTGGTCGCAAAGGGTGGAACGCTGGCAATATGCCCGTATTGAAACTCACCACGGTGGGTCGCAAAAGTGGAGAGAAGCGCGAAGTGATGTTGACTTCCCCACTGCAATACGATTCGACAATGGTCATTGTGGCTTCGCGCGGCGGCGACGATCAGCACCCTGCTTGGTTTCTCAATTTGCGCGATGAGCCACTTGTTGAGGTCGCAACCCAAGATGAGGCGAAGCATCAACGTAGGGCACGCATCGCTACCACCGATGAGCGCAACACCATGTGGCCTCAAATTGTAGAGAAGTACAAAAACTATGGTGGCTACCAATCGCGCACTCAACGTGAAATACCGCTGATCCTTCTTGAAAAAATTGGTTAAGTCGTTTCATGCCTTCTCCTTATAAAGCGGTGTGTTTCGACGTTGGCGGCGTACTGACGCATTCCATGGAATCCGTAATGCCCGCGAGCATCTCGGCATCTGGTGTTGATTTTGCGAAACTTGCTCCCATTTTTTTGGAGATGTTCGTTTCAGATAGCGACACCGACAACCCTGGACATCAGCTAGAACGCGGTGAAATTTCTATAGATCATTTTGTCGAAATCATGGGTGAAACTGGCCTAGAAATGCGCAAGGTGCTTCACCCAGATTCTGAACACTTCATTATGCATAACCTCAAGCCAGCGCTTGTGATGCATGAGTTTGTACAAGAGGTACGAAGTGCGGGTTTTTCCACAGGCATCATTTCGAATGTCATTCGCGAGTGGCTGCCGTGGTGGGTGGACTTTACGCCTCCACACGACCTCTTTGATGCGGTCTTGTATTCATGCGAAGTTGGCTTACGCAAACCCAATTCTTCTATTTACTTGTCTGCAGCACAACAACTGAACTACTCACCAGAAGAAATTGTTTATCTTGACGATTTTCTTCCGATGGCAGATGCGGCACGCAAAATAGGCATGAAGGTTATTCACGTCACAGATCACGCTGCAACAATTGCTGAAGCGCGCGAACTTTTAGGCTTGTAAAACTCAGCCTTTGCCGCGGATTTTAAGCGCCATGGTTTCGTGGTAGCGGTGAATTTTGCATTCACGCTCCGACAAAATGTGCTCGGTGTATCCGCTTGATTTCTTGGTGCGTGCAAGCTGGTCGTAGATGGCAATGTCTTCGCCAACAACTCGCTTCAAGCCCGACCAGAGTTCTGCCATTCTCGCAAAATATGCAGCGTATTCCGGGTCGTTCATGTCGCCTGGGTAAATAATTTGCCAGCATAAAAAGCGCGTGCGATCGACATCGATTGGAATTGGGTTAAACACTTGGATGTGCTCGGGGTTGCAGTTGAACACTGTGTTTGGGAAGACCGTGTAATGGCAAATGGCATTCTGCTGGTGGTCGTACGATTCATCCCACTTATCAAAGTTCGTAGGACGTGGCACGAAGCACATGTAGTTATCTCCAACAAAGTGGAATGATGCTTTGCGACATGCTTTTACAAACTCTGGCTCGGCATGATGCAGTTGAGCGACATGATAGATCTCATTAAACCCATCAATAATTGCCTTGTAGCTCACGGGAACATCCCACTCAAGCACATCATGCAAGATCATGTCTTCCATTTTGAATGCACCGAGGTCGGAAGAAATTTCTGGCCCGATTGATTCAATGAGCGAAGGTGCATCGTCTGGTCCGAGAAGGTTGATCCAGACCCAACCACCCCACTCGTCTGCTGCCACTTGCTTTGCGCGAACATCTTTCAAATGTTCGTCTGAAAAGTCTTCACGCTCTGGCACGCCAACAAGTTTTCCAGTGGTGTCATACACCCAGCCGTGATAGGGGCAAGTAAATCGGCGAGCACCACAACCGGAAAGGTCGGTCACCATTGCTGGGCCACGGTGTTGACACACATTGTGAAAAGCGGCAAGTGAGCCATCTGGTTGTCGAGTGATGACAATGGTCTCACCATGACCTTCGAAAGTAATCCAATCGCCCGGTTCAACAACTTGCGCGGAACGACCTGCAAGGATCCAATGTTTGGCAAGCACATGCTCGCGTTCTAGTTCATATTGCACAGGATCGGTATATGGGTCACGGCGCATTTTGGTCGGACCATAGTCAGGAACATTGTCGATCTGTGGCCCAAGTCGCGCTGGCAAAGATCCTCGTGTAGGCATATGAACCATTTGAAAACTCCTCCTGATTATTCCCGCATCACATGGCGCCAACAGCACCACGTATTCATTGTGTCACGTTCTCAACAATAAATGCGGATCAGAATATTGCTGAAATGCTTGACCCATAACGAAAGCACCTGACATTAAGTGTCAGATTTTCCGCTTGTCCTACAGCAAACGACCATTGCCGTGCAAATCCGCTCACGTGGCGCTACTATGTTTTCCGTCGCAGTTGTTCTGCGGTTCCATGGGTGCATTCCGGCGTCCGTGGCCTAGTCCCTCGGAGACCCCCCATGGCGTCGAACGCCTCTATTTCCTTTGCCCAACTTGGGCTTCATTCAGCATTAGTCGAATACCTCAACCACGCAGGCATTACGACCCCGTTTCCTATTCAAGAAGCCACGATCCCCGACGCAATTGCCGGCCGTGACGTACTTGGCCGTGGCCGTACCGGTTCTGGAAAGACCCTTGCCTTTGCTTTACCGCTTCTCACCCGTTTGGCCGAAAGCAATCGCCGTCGCCAGCCCAATAAGCCCCGTGCCCTCATTTTGGTGCCTACTCGCGAACTTGCGAACCAGGTCAATGAGGTCATCATGCCGTTGGCAAAAGCTCTTGGCATGTTCACCACCACCATTTACGGTGGCGTCGGCTACGGCGGACAACTCACCGCTCTGCGCAAAGGCGTCGACGTAGTTGTTGCCTGCCCAGGTCGTTTGGTTGACCACTTGAATTCACGCAACATCAACTTCTCTGAAGTAGAAGTAACAGTTCTCGACGAAGCCGACCACATGGCTGAACTTGGTTTCTTGCAACACGTTGAAGAAATTCTTCGCCAGACTCCTGAAGATTCACAGCGTTTGTTGTTCTCAGCAACTCTCGACCGCGGAATTGACCGTTTGGTGCGCAACTACTTGCACAACCCAGTAACACACGAAGTCGACTCAGAGCAGTCACCTGTTGATGCAATGGCTCACCACGTGTTGCACATTCGCAACGACGACCGCTTCGGAGTACTCAAGAGCCTGTGTGCAGCGCCTGGAAAGACACTTGTCTTTACACGCACCAAGCACGGTGCTGCTCGTCTTGCAGAACAACTCATGAAAGCTGGCGTTCCCAGCGTTGAGTTGCATGGCAACTTGTCGCAGGCTGCACGCGCACGTAACTTGTCGGCATTTTCTTCAGGTCGCGCCGAGACTTTGGTAGCAACCGACATTGCCGCTCGCGGAATTCACGTTGATGACATTGCTTTGGTCATTCACGCAGATCCACCAGAAGAGCACAAGGCGTACCTGCACCGTTCGGGTCGTACCGCACGTGCCGGCGCAACTGGCACTGTTGTTACCCTCATGACCGACAACCAACGTCGCAATGTTCGCGCACTCACCAAGAGCGCAGGCATTGAGCCAACCACAACTCGCGTAACGCCAGAAGACGACTTCCTTGCCGAACTCGCACCTGGTGAGCGCGTATTCCGCGAATCAACGAGCATTGTGTTGCATGAAGAGCGTCTCGACTCAGCACGTGGCGGCGGACGTCGCGACGGCGGTGGTGGTGGACGTCGCGATGGTGGTTCACGTGGTGGACGCCGTGATGGCGGCTCACGCGGTGGCGATCGTGATCGTGCTCCTCGTTTTTCTGACCGTTCCGATGCACCACGCGCAGACCGTAATGACGGCCCACGCCCAGAGCGCACAGAACGCAATGACGGCCCTCGCCCAGAGCGCACCTTTACGCCTCGTAGTTCTGGCCCACGCGAAGGCGCACCTCGCGAAGGTGGATTCCGTGACCGTGGCCCGCGCACAGCAGGCCCACGCGATGGAGCACCACGTGAAGGTGGATTCCGTGATCGTGGCCCACGCGATGGAGCACCACGCGAAGGTGGATTCCGTGACCGTGGCCCACGCACAGCAGGCCCACGCGATGGAGCACCACGCTCTTCAGCCGGTGGCTACCGCGGTGCACGCGATGGCGCAGCCCCTCGTTCAGGAGCACCACGCACAGGTGGACCACGTGAAGGTGGTTTCCGCGGTGCACGTGATGGTGAGTCAGGTCGTCCAGCGTCTGCAGCTCGTAAGCCTTACGGTGCGTCAGCGGGCAAAAAGCGCTACTAATACTGGCGCTACAAAAAGCCCAGGGAGCAAACTTCCTACGCGAATTGGTTTCACTTCCATAAACCGAAGTGCAATACCCAAAATCATGATTCCGCCTGTTGCACTCATCTCGTGCACCATACGGTCAGTCAGAATTGCATCAAGGCCTGAGGCACCTAGTGTCATCAGGCCTTGATATATACCCACAATGACTGCGCTAATAGCCACGCCCCAGCCCATGGTTGCGGCAAAGAGAATAGATACTAAACCGTCGAGTGAAGCCTTAACAATAAGTATTTGTGCTCCCCTGCCGAGACCATCGTCGATGGATCCCAATATGGACATCGGGCCAATGGAAAACAAAAGCGTTGCGGTCACGAACCCTTCAACAAAACGCGGGTGCAATGTTGTGAGTGAACTGCGCGACAACCAACCCGTTTGAGTTTTCACTTCCACTTTGCAACGCACCCAATTGCCCAACGTCTCAAAGCGCTCCTCAACGCGCAGCAACTCACCAATAATTCCACCCAACACAACACTGACGAGCGGAAAGACAATGTTGTCTGTTTTCGCTGCGGTAGCGATACCAAGAACCAACGTGGTCATTCCCACGGCCTGTTCAACGGTGAGACGCATGCGCTCCGATATGTAACGCCCCACAATGAGCCCCACCAGGGTTCCCCCCGCAATAGTGAGGACAGTTATAACTGTTCCTATTCCACGCATTTAACTTCTTTCGTTAATTTGCTATACGCTGCACAAGGCGTGCTAACGGAATACGAAAATCATCGAGCAGAGTAAAACCTACTTGCGTTAACGCTTTATTTTCTAACACCGAATTCGCCGGACGCGGCGCTGGCCGTGGTGGTTGCAGGTCTGCTGTAAGTACGGGCAGTACGCGCGCTGGGTCGAGCCCTGCTGCACGCAGCACCTCTTGTGCAAAACCATGCCAACTCACAGCACCTTGGTTCGTGACGTGAAAGATTCCCTGCTGCTCATGTTCCACCAGGGTGGCAATCATTCGAGCTGCATCATCGGCAAACGTAGGGTGTCCTATTTGATCTTGAACAAAAGTGAGTTCTGGTTGAGCAGCTGCAATTCGCAAGATGGTCTTCACCATGTTTGCGCCGTGAAAGCCACATACCCACGA
>CAMBPP010000064.1 GCA_945869715.1 Bifidobacterium breve | reverse complement strand
TTGGTAATGGCATTGGCGTGCGCAGGAAAACCTTCGTGCGTGGCCAACGTAATAATGGAAGGCGCCATGCGGCGTAGAGCCACCTCATTGGAACGAGCAATAGCAGTGCGCTTCAAAAATGCTTCTGCAGTAATGCCCGAAGAAACATGTGCAAAGCCACTAGTAGGTAACGATGCAGGGCATCCAATAAGGAAGTTGGCTGCGCTAAATGGCGTGTGTTGCCCAATGAGAATTTCACCAGCATTCACAAGTTCGTCGACGAGTGCGTCAACCACGTTCTCGTCAACTGCTACCTGCAAGTGCTCAGGTGCGTATTGGTTGGCAACTTCTGCCGCTTCACTGAGTGATGAAACAAAAACCACTCCACCATTTGGCCCAAGTGAAGCGCGAGCTGCCGTCGCACGTTGTTCAGGAAGAGCAGCAAGTTGAATAACAAGTTCGGCATCAACTTGTGCGGCAAGTTCTGTAGACGTAGTAACAAACACCACCGATGAGTCGGTGCCATGTTCAGCTTCAATAAGAAGGTCTGAAGCAACACGTACTGGGTCGGCAGTGTGGTCGGCAATGAGAAGGCTCTCGGTAGGGCCAAGCAACATCATGGTGGCAACTCCGTGGCGCTGCATTTCCACTTGAGCACACGTCACGGCCGGGCTACCCGGGCCAACAATTTTGCGAACGGGCGAAATGCTCTCAGTTCCAAAACCGAGCGCGGCAATTCCGGCGGGCCCATTGGCGCGGTACACGCGGGTGATGCCAAGGAGTCGACACACCACAAGCACTGCAGGGTCAACGGCGCCATTGGCCGCCGGTGCTGGCGGCACGAGAAGAGCAATGTCTTTCACCCCGGCAACAACGGCAGGAACACCTAATTGATAGGCAACCGAGGGGTACGAAGCTTTTCCACTGGGCACAAAGAGCCCCACAGAAGAAATAGGAGTGATCTTTTCCCCGGCAAAGAGACCTGGCTCAATTTCAATACTCCATGTGCTGGCCCGCTCCATAAGTTGCTCGTTGAAGGCGCGTAAGTGTGAAATCGCATCAATGAGGGCACTCTCGAGGGCTGGGTCAACTGTGGCCGCGGCGATTTCATCTGCCGAGATGGCGAGTTGAGCCGGCGACAGGGTAACGCCATCGAAAGTGGCAAGAGCCCGACACACCGCTTCATCGCCGTTCTGGCGCACATCTTCGATGATGTTATTAATGGAACTGCGCAACGCAGGGTCGAAAATGTCGGCAAGCCCGCGAGCACATAGTTGGCTGCGCTCAGAGGCAGACATGTTGGCCCATGTGAGAGAGCGCAAAATACGAAGGTTTGAAGCAGATGCCACGTCACAAACCTATCGCCAGAGAGGTACCGAGGCGCTAGCCTTTATCTACGTTCCCCACGTTTAGGAGCGTTACATGCCCGTCACAGTTGTAGTTGGTACTCAATGGGGGGACGAAGGCAAGGCCAAAATCATTGACCTCTTGTCTCGTGGCCATTCATACGTAGCTCGATACCAAGGTGGGCATAACGCTGGCCACACCGTTGTGGTGGGTGAAGAAAAATATGCTTTGCAACTCATTCCGAGTGGCGTGTTGTACAACCATGTCACGCCGGTCATTGGCAACGGTGTTGTTGTCGACATGCCCACACTGTTTTCGGAAATCGACAAGCTTGAGTCACGTGGCATTTCTTGTGCCCGCCTCAAAGTGTCGAGCCAGGCGCACCTCATTTTTCCCTGGCATCAATTGCACGACGCACTAGCTGAAGAAAAGCGTGGCGACGACAAAATTGGCACCACCCTGAAAGGCATTGGGCCGGCATATGCCGACAAAGCACGCCGTGTAGGAATTCGCGCCGGGGCTGTGCTTGACCCCGCATCGTTTGCTGCGCAAGTACGCGAGCGCGCATTTGATGAAAGTGCAATTCTTGTTGCCCTCGGTGGGCAAGGGGTCGATGTCGATGCTGTTGTTGCGCAATTCGCAACACTTGGCGCACGGCTTGCACCTTATATTTGCGACACCGTTAACGAATTGCATGAAGCAATTGATGCACAACAGCAACTGTTGTTAGAAGGCGCCCAAGCAACCTTTCTCGACATTGACCACGGCACCTACCCATTTGTTACTTCTTCAAACCCCATTGCCAGTGGTGCATGCGCTGGTACAGGCATTGGCCCTCGCGATATTTCTCGCGTAGTGGGTATTGCCAAGGCCTACACCACGCGCGTGGGTTCTGGCCCGTTCCCCACCGAACTTGCCGATGCCAGTGGCGCCCCCGATGAACTGGGGCAGGCACTCATCACTATTGGTCATGAGTTTGGTACCGTCACTGGCCGCCAACGTCGTACAGGTTGGCTTGACCTTGTGATGTTGCGCCACGCAGTGCGGTTGAACTCACTCACTGAAATTGCACTCACCAAGCTCGACATACTCGACACCTTCGACGAAGTGAAGGTATGCGTGGGCTATACCTTGAATGGTGAAACATTGCGTGGCTACCACGACCGTGCTGAAGTGTTGGCGCAAGTAGTGCCGGTGTACGAGACCATTCCGGGTTGGAAGACCTCATTGCGTGAATGCAAGACCTACGACAGCCTTCATGCCAATGCGCGCGCACTTGTTGAACTCGTTGAAAAAATTGTTTGTGTTCCCGTCACCATGGTGGGCACTGGCCCCGAGCGCGACGATTGTGTTGTTCGCGCGTGATAGAGCGTTATGCGCTTCCTGCAGTAGCAAATATTTTTGGCGACGCTGCACGCATGCAGCGCTGGGTAGAAATTGAACTTCTTGCCACTGAAGCACAAGAACAATTGGGCGTAGTTCCACAAGGAATTGCTGCACAATGTCGCGAACTTGCTCCTGTGGTCGACCAAGCATTTGTTGATGCTGTTGCAGAGCGCGAACGTATTACCAACCACGACGTGGCTGCTTTTGTTGATGTATTGCAAGAAAGCATTGGTTTCCCTGCTGGGTCGTATATTCACCATGGTCTCACCAGCACCGATGTGGTCGACACTGGTTGGTGCTGGGCACTGCGCGATGCAATGCTCATCATCCTCGATGAAATGACTGAACTGCTTGCGGTTACTTCTTCGCTAGCTCATGAACACCGCGACACCCTCATGATTGGGCGCACACATGGCATTCATGCCGAGCCCACCACCTTTGGTGTGAAAGTTGCATTGTGGACACTGCAACTGCGCCGCGATGAAGAGCGTTTACGTAATGCACTTGATGGTATTGCCGTGTGCAAAATGTCGGGAGCCGTAGGTACATATTCCAACATCGACCCTTCGGTTGAAGAGTACGTAGGCAATGCTTTAAACCTCACCCCTTCACCAGCAACACAAGTTGTAGCGCGCGACCGCCATGCCGAATACATGTGGGCATGTGCATCGCTTGGCACCACCATTGAAAGCATTGCAGTGGAGTTGCGTCACTTGCAGCGCACTGAAGTGAACGAAGTACGCGAAGGGTTTACCAAAGGCCAAAAAGGCAGCAGCGCAATGCCGCACAAGCGCAACCCGATTTCTGCAGAAACCCTCAGTGGTTTGTCGCGCGTACTTCGCGGCAACTTACAAGTTGCACTTCAAGACGTGCCGCTGTGGCACGAGCGCGATATTTCGCACTCTTCTGCCGAGCGTATTGTGTTGCCGGACTCTTCAATGCTCGCCTATTACATGGTGCGCAGGCTTACTGCACTGCTCACGAACATTGAAGTTGATGCGCAGCAAATGCGTTACAACCTCGACCTCTTACAAGGTGTGGTGTATTCGCAGTCGGCACTTCTTGCACTTGTAGAAAATGGAATGAGCCGAGACGATGCGTATCGCATTGTTCAGCAGTTGTCGCGTAAGGCGCTCGACACCAATACACATTTACGTGATGTACTAGTGGAAAGCCTCGACGTGAATCTCACACACGAGCAATTGCGATTTATTTTTGATGAATCGCGTGTTCTTGAACACGCAAGCAAAACAATCGACGCTTTATAACTCGTCGCGGTTAATGCCGGCACGCTTCAGCACATTGGGTTGAACACCCATTTCCTGCCATGCGGAATACGTAATGCCATTACGTTGCGAGTAGACCGCAGCAATCTTCACGAACTGATTTTCTAATTTTGTAAAGTCTGAGCCCAATTGCTTGGTTGCCAATTCGGCGGTGAGGTTCATGCGCTCTTGAGTGAGGCGCAGTTTCACAATGGCGTCGGCAGTGGTGAGTTCCCTTTGAATAACAGCAAGGCGCTTGGTAATGGAATCGGCGGTGCGCTTGCGGCCGCGCTTGGGCTTGTTGGCTTCCACAATTTCGAGGTACATGCGAATGATGCGACCCTCGGTACGTCCCTGGGCCAAAGCATCTTTGTGCTTTGTACTCATTGCCTTTTTCGCAGGCTTTTTGGCGACTTTTTTCGCACTGGCCTTTTTGGCAGGCGTTCCTTTTGTTGCATTCACGTTACAAAAGATATCGGGTATGTACGGTAGAGCCATGAATCTGCCCGTCAATTCTGAAAATACTTCACTGCCACCACTTGACCCAGCTCGTCACGCATTACGAGAGCACGTCATGGCACACGCAGTGAAACGTGGTGACTTCACCTTGAAGTCGGGTAAGAAAAGTTTATGGTTCCTCGACACAAAGCAAACTGCGTGTCGCCCCGATGGCATTGTGCTTGTAACAAACGTTGCGTTGTCGTTTTTTCCTGTAGAAGCAACAGCCATTGGTGGTCTCACCATGGGCGCCGACCCTGTTGCGTACGGCATTGCCGCCGTTGCTGCTACACGTGCCATCAACCTGCGCAGCTTCAGTGTGCGTAAAGAAGCAAAAGATCACGGTGTAACGGGTCGTATTGCGGGCGCCCTGCAACCAGGCGACAAAGTCATCATCACTGAAGACACTGTTACTCGCGGTACATCACTCTTTGAAGCCGTCGATGCCGTACGTGCCTTTGGCGCTGAAGTCGTACTCATCACTGTCATCGTCGATCGCGGAGGCACTTGTGCAGCGATGGCCGCCGATGCGGGGATTCGTTATGAGCCAATGTTGGTGGCACCCGACCTAGGTTTTGAGTTCGGCAGCTAACTTTAAAAACTAAACAGCGGATTCTTTCATTGCAACGATGTTGATGTATCCCTGTGCAAGTGGCGCAAAACCATTGAAGCCAATTGCCGAGTAACTCGTGGTGTACGCACCGGTGGAAGCAATGCGAATGACTTCGCCTACTTGTAACGCATCGGGCAAGAAGTATCCGGCTTTGTCGTAAATGATGTCGGCTGAGTCACACGTTGGGCCCGCTAAAACAATTTGTGACGATGGCGCGTCGGCGTGGTGCTCGGTGTGCAAGCGGTAACGAATACTTTCACCAAGTGTTTCGGCAAGCCCACCAAACACTCCGCAGTCAACGTAGACCCAGCGACGGGCATCAATATCGCGATAGCTCACAAGAATTACTTCGGTGTGCAAAGTACCTGCGTCGGCAACAAGGTAACGACCAGGCTCTGCCATGAGGCGCGGTGTGTTGTTTCCAAACACGTCGTGCAAACTTTTGCAAATTGCATCGCCATAAACAGAAATATGCGGAGTGTCGTCGAGATAACTACCTGGGTAGCCACCGCCAAGGTTCACAAACTCTGGTGCAACTGATTCCTCAGCAACCTCAGTAATAAGTTGCTGGCATAGTTGTAATGGAGCAAGCCACGCGTCGAGGTTGCGTTGTTGCGAGCCCACGTGAAACGAAATGCCAGTTGTGCATCCAGCCTTGCCTGCAGCAACAAGAATTTTTTTTGCATCGGAAAAACCACAACCAAATTTTTTCGACAACGGCCAATCGGCGCCTTCACAATCGTGGAACAAACGCACACACACTTCCGCTTGTGGTACTTCAGCTAATACCTTTTGCAACTCGCTTATGGTGTCGACGGTGAATCGAGTAATACCTTGCTGTGCCGCATAAGCAATGTCACGCTGCTTTTTAATGGTGTTCCCAAAGGAAATACGAGCAGGTTCAACTCCACACGACAACACCAAATCAATTTCAGGAACACTGGCCACGTCGAAGCTGGCACCCAGCGCAGCTAAACGCTCGATGACTGGTTTACCTGGGTTTGCTTTGACCGCGTAACACAACTCTGTGGAGTGGAGTGCTTCAGAGAGCTCGCGAAATTTTGTCTCAACAATATCGAGGTCGATGATGACATAAGGAGTTTGCACGCGATGAAACTACGCCATTGGTCAGGGTTTCACACGGTGTGTTGCAGATAGGAAAAAGAAATACGGATTCCGTGGTCAGGGGCCCTCTGCAAGAAGTCATACGAGGAACACGCCCCCTCATACAACGAGATGCGTTGACTCGGAAAGCGCCTCCTCCACGCCACGTGCCTAGAATTGTTACATGCAATCGAAAAAGATCTGGAAACTCATGTTGGTACTCACACCACTTGTGGGCCTGGCAGCCTGTTCAAGCGACAGCGCCTCGACCGACACCGTTGCTGCAACCACATCTGTGAATGACGGCCGCATTGCAATTGATGTGACAGTTGGTGAAAACACAGGCGAAGATCGCGTAGAAGAAATTCCCCTCGGGTCCGAAGTAGTACTTAATTTCACCAACCCTCAGGCCGATGATGAATATCACGTTCATGGATATGACCTTGGTGAGGGGATGACAAAGAAGGGCGAAACGAAAATTTTCTCGTTTACGGCCGACAAGGCGGGTGACTACGAAGTGGAAAGCCACATTTCAGAAACGGTATTGGTCGTTCTCCGAGTGAGATAACCACATAAAAACTATTTCCACGGCATGATAGGTGCATGGATCTTCATGCACTTGTTGAACTAGAGCCACACGGCCCCGATACGTACATTGGCATTGGCCATGCGTACCCCTGGGGTGGATTGTATGGGGGCCACATTGTCGCTCAGGCGTTGCGAGCAGCCGCGCACACCGTTGACCCCGAGTTTTCAGTGCACTCATTACGCGCCTATTTCATCCAGCGTGGCGACAACAAGCAAACAGTGCGCTACGAAGTTGACCGCATTCGTAATGGCCGCAGTTTTGTGACGCGCCGAGTGGTGGCACGCCAGGCGGTGGGCGCCATTTTGAACCTAGAGGCCTCGTTCCAAAAGGCAGAAGATGCTCCAGAGGTAAGTGCCACAAAGTTTCCGCAACACTTGTCGCAACCTGAAGAATTGGAGTCAACAACGTGGAGTGAGTTTTTCGACCGCCGTTGGATTCCTACTGAACAAGTTCCTGCGGGTGATCGCGATGGTGTGGGCAGAGTTGCCGCTTGGATGCGTGTCACCACTCCCACCGGCGACGACCCGCTGCTGCATCAGTGCGCACTCGCCTTTATTTCAGACGACCTACCCACCGATGCGGTGTTTAGTTCGTCGCCCGATGCACGTGCTGCAGCCGATGCAGGTACAGCATTTAGTGCAAGCCTCGACCACACCATTTGGTTCCATCGCCCGTTACGCGCAGACCAGTGGCATTTGTATGAAATGTCGTGCAATGCATTTGTTGGTGGCCGAGGTTTGTCATTTGGTTACGTGTTTGCCCAAGACGGCACACACGTGGCGACAGTGGCTCAGGAAACGCTGGTGCGCTGGCGCACGTAGTTCACATATGGTGAGACTGCTGCATCAAAAAGCGGCTGCAGAAATTGTGCATATTTTGTGGTGATGTGGTCACCGTCGCGGTTCACCAAAATGTTGCCCACAATGGCGGGGCATTTTGTAACACCACAGAGCCAGTTACTGATGTCGAGTACCTGCACTTCATTTTTGGCACCCGCATCGATAATGGCTTGAATGCGTTCAACGCGGTAACCCTTTTCGCGGTCATAAGTGCAACGCGGAACATTTTTAATACTGCGTGACAAACAAATGGGCACGTTGTCGCCAGGGTACGGCGTATCGGTAATGAGAATCGGAGTAATTCCCGCGGTCTTTAACTGCGTCAGTAATTCTGTTTGTGCTTCAACTATTTGCTCTGGCAAAAACGGATTACGTGTATTCACAGCCATGAGTTTCACAGATGATGAAATGAACACCACTTGTACTTTTTCGCCAATCATCATTTCAATAACGTTCTTGCGCCACGGTCTGCACTGGGGGTAT
>CAMBPP010000063.1 GCA_945869715.1 Bifidobacterium breve | reverse complement strand
TTCAACAGGTTGTCACGAACATCGGAAAAGAGATTTGCTGATGTTGGGTCAATCTGCGGAACTGTTCCAGCAGATAGTTGGCTGAGTGGACCAACTAAGGGAAGTACTGCGCGACTGAACTCAATGAGTTCACGCTTCACAAAGTACATGCGCGAAGCAGGTGCAGGTGTTTCGTCATCGAACACATCATCTTCAATTTGTTCAACGTCTTCCGCCAAATTTGCGGCAACGTCCACATATTGGTCCACGAGTCGGTCGATAATTTCATGCACGACGGCAGTAGGCCCACCTTGAAGCTTTTCAGGGTGGTGTTCTAGGTCGGCTCGAACAGACTGCAGAGGAAGCGCCTCGCCATGGCGCACTGCAAGAAGAACTTGCGGACCGACGAATAAGTAGAGATCACCAACAATGATGCGCTCTGTTTGAGCGTTATATGAAACAGTTTTGAGAACAATGAGAATATGTTCTGGATAAACGTCCAACTTCGGACGCTGTTTGCCCGACAGTGCATCTTCCACTGCAAGATCGTTGAAACCAAACTGGTTTTGATATTTGAGCAATTCGTTCACACTGGAGTCGTGCAAGCCAATCCAATGAAATGCATCGGCCGGAGCATCACTATTTGCTGCTAAGCGTTCCCCATGTAGATAAATAGCTTCGTCCACCAGCACACGTGAAGCGTAGTGCACTCCAAAGGGGCGTTATCTGATTTCTACATTCCTAATTCTGCAAGAGTTGACTCAAGATCACTTTGCGACAATGAGCCTTGCCTATTTTTTACGGTCCCGTCGGCCCCGATGAAGACCCATGCTGGCTGGGAAGGAACGCTATATTTTGCAAATACATCGCCTGAAGTATCATCAATATTTTGAAATGAGATCTTGTGTCGTTGCACAAAATCTTGATAACTGTCTGTGTCGCCATACCAGGCGACGCCAACAACGTTGACTTTTTCTTTAAATTTTCGGTGGGCGGCCTCGACCGAGGGCGCTTCGTTATTGCAAGCCGTTCAACCAGGGGCCCAAAACCATAACGCCAAGGGTTTTTCTTGTGAGACTGACTCTAAGTCAAAAGACTCTCCATTAATTGTGGTCAATTGCGGGGCCAACGATGTTGCTGGAATTGAATCATCAGGCAACACGGAAGTGAGCGACGCATCAGAGTTCGCAGTCACCCTTGAGGTATCGGGCGAAACTGATGAATTTGAGCCACAGGCGCCAAGAAACAGAGTCACTGTGCACAGAGCAACGACGCGCGAAAACGGCTTCACAAATAAAACGCTACTACGCATTGCAGATTAGTTTCCGTCCGAGCTCGCTTTTTATTATTTGGCGGTGAGGACTGCCACGTCGAGGATGCCGGGGGCGGCACGCAATGCAGTAATGACCTCGGGAGCAACCGTTGCCGTGGGCACAATGACCATCACGGCGGTGCCTGCTTTAAGAGCCTTACCCACATCCATGTCGGCAATGTTCACGCTGGCATTTCCGAGCAAGGTTCCGACCACGCCAATAACGCCTGGACGGTCGTCGTTGCGCACAACCAGCATGTTGTTTGCTGGCGGTACGTCGGTGATGTGGTCATCGACCAGCACCAAGCGAGCTTCGCGGCGCGGGCCCACCAAAGTTGCAGCGATGTTGTGGCCATCGCACTTCAAAGTGACCAAGTTGACGTAGTCGGCATTGGTGGAAATAGGTGAATTGTTTTCGCGCACTTCACAGCCAGCATCTTTGGCAAGTTGTGGAGCATTCACGTAAGTAACTTGCTCGCCAGTAATTGAAGCAAAGAAACCCTTCAATGCACTAAGCGTAAGAATGCGTGTGTCGTAGCCACCAATATCACCAGTGGCCGAAATTTCAAGGCTGCTTGGTGTTTTACCAACGAGTGATGCGAAGAGTTGACCCAAGCGCTCGGCGAGTGGCAAGAACGGCCTGAGTGTTTCATTGGCATCACTTGCATCGATGTTGACAGCGAAAGGTACGAAGTCGCCGGCAAGCGCTAGTTGCACCATGTCGGCAATCACGTCACCAGCTTTGTCTTGTGCTTCGCGAGTGCTTGCACCAAGGTGCGGTGTCACCACAATTTGTGGAATAGAGAACAATGGCGATTCGGTCATTGGCTCTTTGGTGAACACGTCGAGTGCTGCACCGGCAATGAGGCCTTCTTTGACTGCTGTGGCAAGTGCTTCTTCATCAATAATGCCGCCACGTGCCACGTTAATAACGCGCAGTTCTGGCTTTGCCTTTAAGAACATGTCGCGACCAATGATGCCAATGGTTTCTTTGGTCTTGGGCAAGTGCACAGTGAGGAAGTCTGACTCGGCAACAAGTTGGTCGAGTGACATGAGTTCAATGTTCAATTGACGAGCACGCTCTGCAGAGATGTATGGGTCGAATGCAACAATGCGCATGCCAAATGCTGCTGCGCGAGTTGCTACCAACTTGCCAATGCGACCCAGGCCAACAATGCCGAGTGTCTTGTCGAGAAGTTCAACGCCTTCCCACTTGCTGCGCTCCCAGCGACCCTGCACCAACGCAGCATGTGCTTGAGGAACGTTGCGTGCAACCGACAACAACAGCGCCATGGTTTGTTCTGCAGCAGAAACAATGTTCGACTCGGGTGCGTTGCACACCATTACGCCACGGCGCGTTGCAGTGTCAACATCAACATTGTCCAGGCCAACACCTGCACGACCCACCACAACAAGGTCGGTGCCGGCTTCAAGTACTTCAGCGTTCACATCGGTCGCCGAACGGATGATGAGAGCGTGTGCGCCCTTCACTGCCGAGAGGAGTTGCTCGTGACTGAGGTCGAGTTGAATATCGACGGTGTGCCCAGCCTGGCGGAGGCGCTCGAGGCCGCCGTCGGCGATTTCTTCAGTAACAAGGATGCGTGCCATAGGTTTAATAGTCTGCCTTGTCTGGGGCCTGCGAGGAAAACCCTTTATGGAAAGTAAAGAATTTCGGCAATGACATACGCCACCCCATAGGGTGAAGCCGTGGATTTCTCGCGACTCGCGCCGGTGGTGCCCGCTTCACTGCGCCTGCACCGTGTGTCACTACAGCTCACCTCGCCCGTACAGGCTGCCCATGGGCTCCATGGCGAGCGCAATGTGGTGCTGGTGGAGCTGAACGAGGGCTGGGGCGAATGTGGGGCACCCGACAACCCGGCGTATTCCGGGGAATCAGCCGATGCCGCCTATGAAGCGCTCTCCGACATCTTTTTCCCACTTTTGAAATCGCAATTCACCACGCGCGAAATTCCCATGAGCGCGCTCGACCTACGCGCTCTCATTGGCGAGCACCACCCCGATGCATTGGTGCGCTTTCCTATGGCTGTTGCCGCGCTCGAGATGGCGCTGCTCGATGCTCAGCTGCGTGCCGACAACATTGACTTCACGCAGTGCTTCACCACTCGTGAAACTGGCGATGCACTTGCAGGGGCCACGCTTGGTAACACTGGTTCACTCGATGAGTTGGCGCTGAGCGCTGCTGTTGCTGTGCGCGAAGGTTATGGCCGCATCAAAATGAAAATTGCACCGAACTACGACATTGAACCCATTCGTGCCGTGCGCAGTGCGCTTCCCGACCACGTGATGCTTGTTGCCGATGCCAATGGTTCATACAGCGCAGACGACCTTGCTCACGTGGCAGCACTGCATGAACTGGGCCTTGATCTTGTTGAGCAGCCATTTGCGGCACACGACACCGCTACTCACCAGGCACTTGTTGCTACGGCCACTGTGCGTGTAGCGCTTGATGAAGGTGTGCGTACAACAGAAGATGCTCTTCATGCAGCCCTCAACCACGAGTGCACCGACATCACCTTGAAACCAGCAAAGTTTGGCTACCCAGCATGCGTGCGGCTGTTGAATGAATGTCGCGAACAAGGAATTGATGCATGGGTGGGTGGCATGTTCGATACCGGTGTTGCACGATGGGCCAATGTGCGTTTGGCAACACATCGTGGTGCCACCTTGGCTTCCGATATTGGTTCGTCGTCGCGATATTGGACGAGCGATATCACCACGCCTGTAGAAACAATTGAGGGTAAAGCACATATTTCACGCCTCGCTGAGGTGGGTCTCTCGGGAACCCCACTATTGTGAAGCCCGTGAAGTATCAATTTCTCACTGCTGAATGGATTACCGCTGCTCGCGACATTCGCGACAAGTACAAGGCTCAAACGCCACCCATTTCTGTTGTGTTGAAAATAAACATGGTCATTACTCAAGCGCCCTTTGGTGAGGGCACTGTGAAGGGCTTCATCGATACCTCTTCGGGCGACATTGCATTAGAACTTGGCGAAGTAGCCAACGCCGAAGCCACTGTGACCACCGACTATGAAACAGCGAGCAAGTTGTTTGTTGACCAAGACCCTTCTGCAGTAATGCAAGCCTTCATGTCGGGAAAAATCAAAATTGATGGCGACATGATGAAGGTAATGGGATTGCAAACGGCTATTCCTCAGGCCGGTGACGCTGCTGCAATTGCATTGGCAATTGCAGCGGAGATTAAAGCTATAACCGCTTAAGCGAGCGCGAGGCTCCAGCGGCAATAATGCCGAGGCTCGCTACAAAAGCGCCCGACAAGAGCGCAAACCCGTAGCTCTGAATTACACCACTGCTCATTGTTGTTTCATGAATGGTAATCATCACGGTGGTTCCAATTACTGCGCCAAGTTGAGTCATGAGTTGTTGCATTGCACCCGCAACGCCTACATCGCCTTCATTCACTGCAGAGGTAACGAGTGAAGTTAATGCTGGTGATGCAAGACCGAGACCAGCACCCGACAAACCCAACCCTGCAGCGATTATCCAGTCTGACGTGCCCATGCCAACTGTGCTGAGAAGCAACATGGAACACAGCACACCAAATGCGCCAATCATTCCGCTGCGTCGTTCGCCAATACGTATTGTGAGAAAACTTGCCGTTGGTGCAACGATAGTGAACACCAGTGGTCGTGCAATAACCAACCACCCAATGTGCGAGGTGGAATAGCCAAGACCCTTGTCCATGAGTTGTGGCATGACAAAGAAACCACCCATGTATGCATAGTTCGTGAGCGCTTGGCTGGAAATAGGAAATACCACGTTGCGCGTGCGCAGCCATTTGAGTGGCAAGAGCGGTGCTTCGGCTCGGCGCTCAATGCGCACGAACAACATGAGCACTATCACTCCGGTGAACATGAGCGAAAGTACCGGTGCACTACTCCACCCCCATGAGTGCCCACGGTTAATGGAGAGCAGTAACGAAGTGGTGCCAATGCCGAGTGTGACCGACCCCGCAATATCGAACTTCACATTTTTCAAGCGTTCGGTTTCTGGCAACAAACGCCAGGCAACAAGCACACCAAGCATGCACAGTGGGGCTTGCACAACAAAAATGATGCGCCACCCCACTGAAGCAACAATTGGTGCACCAATGACCACACCAAGAACGGGTGCACCTGCCGTAACAAAACTCCAATAGCCAAGAGGTCGCACACGTTCTTCGGGGTGAAAGAGACGATTCACATAAGAAAGCGCACTGGGTCCAGTTGCCGAACCTGCAGTTGCCGACAATGTGCGAAAGGCAATCATGCTTGTTGCGTTCCAGGCCACGGCGGTGAGGGCGGCAAACACACCGGCGAAAAGAAGACCGAACACGAATACGCGCTTATGACCCCACAAGTCACCTGCTTTACCAAAGGCCGGGCCCACTACGCCGAACGCCAACATGGGACCAGTGAGAGCCCAGTTGATGGTGCTCGTTGTGGTTTTTAAATCGGTGGCAATAGTTTCGAGCGACACCACCAACACTGTGATGGTGAAGCTGACGGTGAAAAGCCCCGCGAGTAAAACAATGAGCGTTGCCCACGCACGATTCAACCCAATGCGTCGGGCTGCTTTCTTTACAACTTTTTTGCCGCGCAGCAGTGGCCACGGAACAATAGAAACTTCATCTACTCCAGCGGAGTCGACGAGCATCGAGTCACGATCCATTTTTATTTAGCCGTAATAAGTGAGATCAACGGTGGAACCTTCAGGAACTTCTTTTCCGTTACCTACTGGTGAACCAGCAATAGTTGCGCTCTTCAATTTACGTTCTGACTTGCCCGACTCAGTTCCGTATACAAAGCCTGCATCGGAAAGGAGTTTCGCAATAGCGGCTTTGTACTGCCCAATGATGACGGGCATTGGAATCATGCGAGGGCCTTTCGACACCCAGTAACTGACGCTGCCGCCACGTGGCAAACTTTCGCCTGCTGCCGGCAACTGCCCGCCGACCAAACCAACGCCTACGTCTTTGTTGAAATCTTCTACAACAACAGCAAACACCAAACCGAGTTCGGTAATTTTTGCTTCTGCTTCAGCAGTAGTGAGCCCAACAAGTGTTGGCACGGCACGTGGTGCTGGCCCATCGGACACATTCAAAGTAATGGTGGTGCCCTTCACTACTTCGTCGCCTGCTTTTGCGGTGGGTTGCTCGGCCACTGCCCACGAAATGACTGTTCCTGCGGCAACGGCTTCGTCGTTAACCTTTGCCACGTTTGGCACCAGGCCTAATTGTTCGATGCGCACAAGAGCATCGGTGCTGGCCACATTGGTGAAGTCTTCCAACCTGGAAAATGTGGGGCCTTGTGAGACCGTGAGAATAATGGATTGATCTTCTTTCAGCATGACGCCATCGCCGGGTTCAGAGCTAATGACTTCACCCGTTTTCACCTGGTCGCTACGGCCTTCACGTATGACAACGTCCCATTTGAAATTGGAAATGGCATTGCGTGCTTCACCTTCAGGCAAGCCCACCAATACGGGTACTTGGAAACTTTCTTTGCGCAGCAACATGTAGCCCGCGCCAACACCACCGAGTAGAGCAAGCACTACAGCAATACCAACGTACTTCGATGCACGTTTACGCGACAGTTTTGCACGAGCAATTTCTTGCGTGAGTTCTTCACTTGGCAATACAACATGTTCTAGTTGTGCTGCGCGCACAATGCCACCAGTTGGTTCACCTGCATCGTCTTGATCAATAACTGGAGGCGGTGTAACGGGAAGTGGAGTCAGTAGTTCGTCGAAACCAATGCCGACCACATCAATTGGTGTTGGTCGTGCAACCTTGCGCGCAATGGCAACAAGTGCTTCACCAAACTCACGTGCTGTGAACCTACTCTCGGGGTCGGGGCGTGCTGCACGTTCCAGCACACTGGCGAGTGGCCCAAGATCGGCCGACACCGGCAACAACTTGTCTACACGCGCAGTGAGTGCGATTGCCACCGAGTCACCTGCGAAAGGCAACTCTCCGGTTAACGCTTCCACCAACACCAAAGCGAGCGAGTACACGTCGCTCTTTTCCGACGGCGCCGCGCCTTGGCCCACTTCAGGGGAGGCATAGCGGGCCCGCTCGAGGTCGGAGTCGCCAATGGTTTCGCGGGTAAGAACGTCAATTGCCCCTACTCGTGCCCTCCGATTGGCGTCGAAGACAATGCTGGCCGGGCGAATGTCGCCGTGAACCCAGCCCGCCTGGTGCATGGCACTGAGGCCACGGCACATGTCGAGACCCACCACCAGCGCTTGCGAGGGGGTGAGGCGACGGTTGCGGTCGAACATTTCGCGCAAACTTCCGCCGGGCAACTGCCCGAGCACGGTATAGATGCAGCGCACACCAAAAATGTCGGTATCGCCCCAGTCGGTGATGGGGGCAAGAGCCGGGCTCTGAGTAGACATCGCCACTTGCAAGTGATGTTGAATAGCACGTCGCGCATCGCCAACAGATTTACGACTGGTGGTCCCAATCTCTACCATGTCGTTGAGCGGCGTGAGACGAAGAGCAACTTGCCCACCGAGGCGAATGTCTTGCGCTTCATACATGCCGCGTGGAGTTTCGCCGGCAACAATGGGTGCGCCGCGTCGACCAACGATGCGGTATCGCCCCGCCAGGGTAAAACCCGTGAGATCGCCCTTTGTCTCCATGAGCAATAAAACTTAGTCGCACGAGGGCATATTGCGCACGTTGCATTCAGTGCATTCGCCATGATTTTGAGCCATTTGGCACACCCACTGCGGAAAAGTCGCCGAACTTGTCACTTCCGATGAATAATGGGGCATGCCGCGCAAGAAGTTTCTCCCCGCCTCATTCAATGTTTCGGCGCTTCTTGCCAGTATTGGAATTGCGCTCGGCATCGTTTTAGTTATTGCCGGGCTTGGTGCTGCAGTCACGGGTCGTGATGCGTTGAAATTGCCAGAACAAATTGAAAGGCTCTCACCAGCAGACAACGAGAAAGTTTTGCGCCAATCTGAAATTTTGATTGACTTCGTTGCGGGTTATGAGGCAGTGCTCATTATTGACGGCGTTGAAATTCCCACAACGCGCATTGACGAGCTCACAGAAAATGGCAAGCAACCAA
>CAMBPP010000062.1 GCA_945869715.1 Bifidobacterium breve | reverse complement strand
ACCACTTCATTCGCTCCAACTTGCGACTCGTTGTTTCTATTGCTCGCCGTTACCCATTGCCACAGGGCATGGACCTTCTTGACCTTATTCAAGAAGGCAACCTCGGACTCGAGCACGCTGTTGACAAATTCGACTGGCGCCGTGGGTTTAAGTTCTCTACCTACGCAACGTTCTGGATTCGTCAAGCAATTGGTCGTGCACTCGACCAAAAGGCAAGCCTCATTCGTATTCCTGGTGACCGTTCAGCAAGCTTGCGCGCGGCACTTCGCCAGTCGTCGGGCGATGGCGAAAACCTCGATATTGGTAATGCAGAATTGCATCGCCTCACCACACCTGTATCGCTCGACAAAACTGTTGGCGACGATGGCGACGCCACTTTGGGCGACCTCATGGACAACGGCCAAGGAACTCCTGAAGATGCCGTGATGGCACTTGTTGATGGCGAGTTACTCGATGAGCTGCTTGGCACTCTCGACGACCGCGCACGTTATGCAGTTGAAGCACGCTTTGGGCTTCTCGACGGCGAGCGCAAGTCGTTCCGCGAAGTGGGCGAAGCCTTGGGTGTTACTGCCGAAGCTGCCCGTCGCTTAGTGAGCCGTGCGGTTATTGGCTTGCGTGAAGATGCTGAACGCATCTACGCCGCTTAACTCTTCGGCTTAAAAACCTTATGGCACGTACCTGGTCTCCCGATTCATGGCACACGTTCCCCGCTGAGCAACAACCAGCGTGGCCCGACGATGCAGCCCTCTTGGGCGCTTTGAAACAGGTATCTGCGTATCCCCCATTGGTGTTTGCCGGCGAAGCCCGCAACCTCCAAGTTGCACTTGGGCACGTTGCGGCTGGCAATGCCTTTTTGTTGCAAGCCGGTGACTGCGCCGAAAGCTTCGATGAGTTTTCGGCAGTCAACATTCGCGAGAAACTACGCGTCATTTTGCAGATGGCTGTCGTACTTACCTACTCACTCGGGGTTCCCGTGGTGAAAGTGGGTCGTATGGCTGGCCAATTCGCCAAGCCTCGTTCACAGCCGTTCGAAAAAGTAGGCGACCTCATGTTGCCTTCGTTCCGTGGGCACATTGTCAACAACGAAGCCGCAAATGAAGAAGCACGCCGCCCCAACCCCGAACGCTTAGTTCAGGCGTATCACCAATCGGCGAGCACGCTCAACTTGTTGCGCGCCTTCACTAAGGGTGGCTTTGCAGATCTGAACCGAGTACACGCATGGACTCAAGAGTTCGTTGGGTCTTCTCCTGAAGGTCAACGCTACGAAGACCTTGCAAACGAAATAGAGCGCGCGCTGAACTTCATGCGCGCCTGCGGTGTTGACACCGAAAACAATTCAAACCTGCATGAAGTTGATGTGTTCACTTCACATGAAGCACTTATCTTAGGTTACGAAGAAGCACTCACCCGCCAAGACTCACTTACTGGCGATTGGTACGACTGTTCTGCACACATGTTGTGGATTGGCGAGCGCACCCGTCAACTCGATGGTGCACACATTGAATTCTTGCGCGGCGTGCATAACCCCATCGGTTGCAAAGTTGGGCCTACCGCTACGCCAGAGTTCGTCATTGAACTGTGCCAGGCACTGAACCCCGCCCGCATTCCTGGTCGACTCACTCTCATTGCTCGCATGGGCGCAAACGATGTAGAAGACAAACTGCGCCCACTCTTGCGTGCTGTTCGCGATGCCGGCCACCCTGTGGTGTGGGCTTGTGACCCCATGCATGGCAACACCATTACTTCTACTGGTGGTCGCAAAACACGTCGCTTTGAAGACATCGTGACCGAAATAGCCGGCTTCGTGCGCGCACACCGCGCAGAAGGCACATGGCCTGGCGGCATTCATATTGAACTCACCGGCGATGCGGTCACTGAATGCTTAGGCGGAACCGACGCCCTGAGCGAGACCGACCTCGATGACCGTTACCAAACGGTGTGCGACCCGCGCTTGAATGGCCGCCAGTCACTCGATTTGGCATTCCGTGTTGCGGAGCTCATTCGTTCTAATCTGAACGCTTAGAGTTTTCCACACTATGACCAACACATTTCCTTCGTTTTCACTCACCACCTCTTGGCCAGTCGACTTTTGTGCGGTCGCAGTTATTAACAGGCGCGGTGAAACCATCACCCACGGCGACACAGCAAAGACTGTGCGTATTGCGTCTGTGAGCAAACTCTTTACTGCGTGGGCAGCAATGATTGCCGTTGAAGATGGCACCATTTCGCTTGCCGACCCCGTGGGGCAAGAAGGTTGCACTGTTCGTCACTTGCTTTGCCATGCAGGCGGCTATTCGTTCGATGGAGTCAATGCCATCACATCGCCCGAACGTAAACGCATTTATTCCAATACCGGAATGGAAGTGTTGGCCGACCATATTGCACAACGCGCAGAGATGCCCTTCGATGAATACCTGCATGAAGCAGTGTGTGTGCCACTGAATCTCACTGCAACAGTGCTCGAGGGCTCCCCTGCAAAAGATGTGCGCAGCAATATTGCCGACTGCGCGTTATTCACTGCCGAGTTGCGTCGCCCCACTCTTTTGTCGCGTGAAACAGTTCGAGAAATAACAACAGCACAGTTCCCAAACCTTGAAGGCGTTGTTCCGGGCCTTGGTCGTTTCGACCCGTGCCCTTGGGGCTTAGGCCCAGAACTCCGCGGCACAAAGCACCCACATTGGACCGCACCAAGTAGCAGCGGCGCTACATGGGGCCACTTTGGCGGAACGGGCACGTTCTTATGGGTTGACCCCGTTGCCGACGTTGCTTGCGTGATGCTCGCGAATCGCGACTTCACCGAATGGGGCATGGAGTATTGGCCAACATTTAATGAGGCCGTACTACACGAAGCCTCACAGCGCTAGAGACTTTTCATGACCACTGCGAAACATCACAGTAAAGAAGAACGCGATACCGCAACCATGAGCGTCTTGATGTTTGCGGTCTTTGCCACCGCGGTGTCGAACTCCATCATCTTTGCCGCACTCAGCGACCTCCAAGATAAATACGGCTTTGGCGACGCCGGCTTAGGCCTTATTGCAGGTATTGGATTCTTTGTGGGGTTGCTCACTCAAGTTTTTGTCGCACCCTTTGCCGATTCACGGCAACCAAAAAACTTAATGGTCTTAGGTCTTGTTTTTGCCTGTTGCGGTTCGGTCTTTTTCGCCTTCGGTAACACCCTGTGGCAATTTATTATTGCGCGCGCCATTGTGGGCATTTCCTTTGGATGTACACAACCTGCAGCACGTGCAGTGGCAGCGCATCTCGATAAAAAACGTGCTGCTGAACGCCTTGGCCGACTTGCGGGAATGGAAACCGCAGGTATTGTTGGTGGGCCATTCCTCGGTGGAATTCTTCTCGACCCACTTGGCTTGCGCTCAACATTTCTTGTTTTTGCTGGAATAGCACTCTTTGCAGCACTCATTTTGTCGGTGAAACATTTGCCGCAACTTGAGCACAACTCAGAGTCGAAAAAACTCAGCTTGACACTGTTCCGTTTTCCTGGCGTACGCATTGCTGCGCTCACCACCATGAGCCTCTTCTTGCCGATAGGTGTTTATGACGCCTTATGGGATCGCTACCTCACCGACCGTGGCGCAACCAACTTCATTGTGGGTCTCTCATTTTTGTTATACGGGTTGCCTTTTGTTTTACTCTCGCGTTACGGCGGAAGACTTGCCGATAAATGGGGAGCACTGCGCGTTGCGCTGTACGCCATCTTTATTGTTGCCCCTATTACGGGAAGCTACGGATTGTTCACTACCCCCGTTGCCATCATCATCGTCTCAATGGTGGAAGGCATATTTCAAGCGATATCAGTTCCCGCGTCGCAAGCAACAATGGCTGCCGTTGCTCCGCCTGGGCGTGCAGCAGCAGCACAAGGCTTGTCGGGTGCAAGCAACTTGGTTGCTGCTTCACTCATGGCGTTCACGAGCCCGCTTCTCTACGGACGTTATGGGCCCGCAACAACTTTCATTGTTGCCGCGTGTTTGATGCTATTGATCTCAGTGACTGCGCAGTTAATGGCGCGCAAGCACCATTTGCTCTAACGAAACAACTAGCTCAGGCGCTCCACAATCATTGCCATGCCTTGACCGCCGCCAACACACATTGTTTCCAAGCCGAAAGTTTTGTCTTCCCACTGCAAACCATTGATGAGTGTTGTCATGATGCGCGCACCGGTCATGCCGAATGGGTGACCAAGCGCAATACCGCCGCCATGAATGTTGAGCTTCTCTATTGAAATGCCCAAGTGCTTTGCTGATGGAAGAACCTGTGCAGCAAATGCTTCGTTAATTTCCACCAAGTCGATTTGGTCGATGGTCATGCCCGCACGCTTCAATGCCTGACGGCAAGCTTCAATTGGACCAAGACCCATGATTTCGGGGTTCAGACCCGACACACCACTTGACACAATGCGAGCAAGCGGAGTGAGACCAAGTTGTTTTGCCTTGGTATCGCTCATCACCATGACCGCTGCTGCACCGTCGTTCAATGGGCAAGCATTACCTGCCGTAATGGAACCATCGGGGCGAAACACTGGCTTCAACTGTGATGTTGCTTCATACGTAGTGCCTGCACGTGGGCCATCGTCTTTTGAAACAACTGTTCCGTTGGGCAAAGTGAGCGGAGTAATTTCGCGCTCGAAGAAACCATTCTCCTGATGCGCTACTGCAAGGTTGTGTGAACGTACACCAAAGTGGTCCATGTCTTCACGCAAAACTTTTTCTACTTCAACAACATTCTCTGCGGTTTGACCCATTGCAATGTATGCATCGGGCAAACCAACTGGTGGAGTCCACACGCCGTGGCCACCTTCTGAACGCGTACGTGTGCGTGAACCAGGCTCTTTGAAAATGGGGTTCGGCGCAACGTCGCTTGCGCCCGATGCGTAGCGGCTGACGGTTTCAACGCCAGCTGCAATAAAGCAGTCGCCCTCTCCGGCACGAATTGCATGTGCGGCCATGCGAATGGTTTGCAATGAAGATGAGCAATAACGGTTCACCGTTACACCAGGCACATCGTCAAGGCCGGCGAGTATGGCAACCATACGGCCAATGTTGAAACCACCTTCACCTGCAGGCTGACCAATACCCAACATGAGATCTTCCACATCAGATGGCTTCACTTGTGGAACTTTTGCCATGAGTGCACGCACAATTTGCGCGCTCATATCGTCGGGTCGCAGGTCGATGAGCGAGCCCTTCATTGCACGCCCAATTGGGCTACGAGCGGTGGCGACGATGACTGCTTCTGGCATAACTACCCCTGTGTGTGATGCGGCCCCGAACGAGCACCCCCACAACTTACCCATCGGTAAGCAATTGCTCCAAGTGCTCGCATCAGTGACGCTGGGTCACTCGCTCCATTTCCTCGATTTGCAGAGGGTCGTGCAGGTGAATGAGCCGCGCATACGCCTTCAGGCCCCGCGCAGTAGCCCGCACTCTGATGGGTATCCGATCCCCTAAATCGCTTGCATAGCCCCGAGGAATATCGACAGTTTCGATTCCCAAATCGTGCAGATCTTGCTCGGTGGCATCGAGCTCGCCACCATAAGACATATATGTTTCGGCGTCTACGAAAAATGTGAACTCATGTATCTGTTCAGGGTCAACTTTGGAGAAACTCACCGAAATATATTCGCAGAGAGTTCTCTCTTGTGCATGATCCGCCCTACCATCGCGTCTATGAATATCGCCAAGGTACCCCTCAATGAAATTAATATCTCAGACCCAGAGTTTTGGGCGAAAGATCGCGAGTACCGCGAAGGAGCATTTCATACCTTGCGCCAAGAGTCGCCATATCAGTTTTTTGAAGAATGGGAATTTGAAGACTCCCCTATTCCGCGTGGCCCGGGCTATATCGCCCTCACCCGGCACGACGACATTTGGCATGTCAGCCGGCACGCTGAACTTTTTTGCAGCGGTCAAGGTTCGAACATTGCCGATCTCACCGTCGAACTCAATGAATTCTTTGGCTCCTTCATTGCGATGGACGACCCCAAACACTTCCGCTTGCGTTCCATTGTGTCGAAAGGGTTCGCACCGAAAGAAATTAAACGCGTTGAAGATTTTGTCACTAATAAAGCAACTGAATTGGTAGACAACGTCCTCGCGAAATTCCCCAACGGCGAATGTGATTTCGTCAATGAAATTGCCGCCCCGTTTCCATTAGAAATTATTTGCGAGATGATGGGCATTCCACGATCCGACTTTGCACAAATTTTCAAGTGGACTAACACCATCCTTGGCATTGGAGACCCTGAACTTGTCACCAGTATCGACGACCTTCTGATGGCTGGCTTAGAAATGTTTAACTACGCCCAGGCTTTAGGAGAAGATCGCCTCAAGAGCCCAGTGGACGACATCACATCAGTAATGATGCATGCCGAAGTTGATGGCGAACGCCTCACCACTCAGGAATTTGGCTCATTCTTTATTTTGCTCGTTGTTGCCGGTAATGAAACAACGCGCAACGCCATCAGCCACGGCATGAAACTTCTTACCGACAACCCCGATCAACGTGATATTTGGTGGAACGATTTCGACAAGAACACGAAGACCGCTGTGGAAGAAATTGTGCGTTACTCCTCACCTGTTATCCACTTCCGTCGCACCGCCACACAAGACACCGACATCAACGGTTTTCAAGTGAAAAAAGGCCAGAAATTGGTGATGTGGTACAACTCGGGCAACCGTGACGATACCATTTTCACCAACCCTCACTTGTTTGATGTTTTGCGAATTCCACAGCCGTCACAAATTGGTTTTGGCGCTGGTGGCCCACACTTCTGCTTAGGCGCAAACCTTGCACGTCGTGAAATTGCTGTGATGTTCGATGAAATTCGACGTCGCCTTCCCAAGATGCGCATTACTGGTGAGCCAGCAATGCTGCAGAGCAACTTCATCAACGGCATCAAGCGCATGCCCTGCGCCTGGAACTAACAGGAGTGCCCTCAGCGCCGCACGTTCCCTTCTCTGGGGTCTTTGGTGGCGGTGGTCTCTTCGGCATCGGGTATGGAATGGGCGTGGTTGATGGTCTCCGCACGAGAGGTATTGACCTAGCGGCAAGCCCCATGCTGGGAACTTCTGCAGGTTCCTGGGTTGCAGCCGCAACTGCATTAGGTGTTCCCTTTAGTGCGGTTGCCGCGCTTCCCGTTCCACGATTCCCGAATCCAAAATCTGGGGTACTTGCAGCTTCAGCAGAAAAGGTGTTTGGAAAATCAAACAATGCGTTGGTGCATGTTGTCGCCTGCCAACTTCCCCAATTACGGCGAACCCAACTCAGTGCTTCTGATTTCCCGCTGTCATCGCTTGTTGCAGCATCGTCAGCAGTTCCCGGGTTACTCGCGCCTCAAAAACTCGGTAAGCACTTCTACATCGATGGAGGCGTTCGCTCCGGCGTGAGCGTTGACTGGGCTCACCCGTCAGAAACGCTGATTGTTGTTGCACCACTTGCCGGAGCCATGTTTGGCCCGTTTGGTTCTTTTGTGGAACGCAAAATGAAACGCGAAATGAAAGAGTGGAAGGAGAAATACTCCGGGCGTATTTTGCTTTTCGCACCGAAGGAATCAACATCGCATATTGCGACGCTTCCCCAACACCTTTTCGACAAAGAAATAGCGTTAGCTGCTTATGAGCACGGGCTCAATGAAGCAACTAACGCGATTCTTTAAAGTGGATCTTGGCCTAAATAAATGTTGGCAACCACAGCAGCGTGGTCACTCGCCTGCACGCCGTCAACCAGTTCTAAGCCCGCCAGCCAAATGCTCGATGGGTTTCCAATAGTTTTCTGACGTGGCCACGATACAAACAAGTAATCAAGTCGCCTGTTTGGCCACTTTGAGTCAACAAGATATGGGTTATCGCGTCGCCAGGTATGCCCATTTCCCTCACCAGCTACTTCCCACATATCGGTAAACACCAAACCTTCAATGCCTGGTTCACAACGACCCGTCAACATTCGGATTTCATCTGAGTCTGGAACTGCATTGAAGTCACCGGCCATGAGTACTGGCATTTCATTTTCGGGGTCAACCCGAAGCTGATCGACAATATCGCATAACGCCTTGCATTGAGCCTTGCGTGTCCGTGAAGCATCAAATCGATGGTCGAGGTGCGTGCACACGGTCCACATTTGACCTTGTGGTGTCTGCACCATCGCGGTAATTGCGCGTCGATAACCAGGCGCTCCAGTCGCGTCTGGCAACTGATGAATTTGTGAAGATACAATTGGCCAACGAGACAGAATTGCGTTTCCTAAACTGACGCCCCCATCCATCCGCGGACCATCTGTTCGGGCAACAAACATGCCCAACTCATCTGCGAGCCACTCAGCTTGGTCAGGTCCACCTTCTTGCAACCACACTTCTTGAAGAAAAATAATGTCTGCGTCTTGTTCTTGAAGTACCGACAAAATTGCGGGCTGCCGCTCACGCCAGGGCCCGAAT
>CAMBPP010000061.1 GCA_945869715.1 Bifidobacterium breve | reverse complement strand
CCCGCTTTGCAACGGCGGAAGATCTTGAAGCAGTGGCGCCTGGTATATCGCCAAGAGAGACTCCATAGCAGCCAAAATTCCTTGATCGGTGGGAACACCTGCTGGCATATTGCCTGTGGTGTGCAGAACTCCGTCGCGCAACACCATTTTTGCAATGGGGTTTTGCCCCAGAAAAGAAAACCTGCTCCATCGCTCGCCGTGTTCAACCGACTCAAAAAGGAATCCATTGCCTTCGCCTACCAATTTGGCAAACACAGAAACAGGCGTTTCAAGGTCGGCTAGTAGTTCAGACCACACCGGCACCACACTGTGCTGCGCAGCGAGCACTGAAAACTCTTCACGTGAAGGTTTAATGAGCGTCATGCGAGCCTTCGCCGAATTTGCGGTAGAAGCAACTCACCGCGCCTGTATGGCACGCACCATTACCTTCTTGTTCTACAAGAAACAACAAGGTGTCGTTATCGCAATCGTAGAAACCCTCGCGCACGAATTGGCGATCGCCGCTGGTGTCGCCTTTGCGCCATATCTCTTGCCTGCTACGGCTGTAATACACCATGCGTCCTTCAGCAAGAGTCATACGCAACGTTTCAGCGTTCATCCACGCCATCATGAGCACTTGCATGCTTTTCGCATCTTGCGTAACCACAGGTACCAGGCCATCTCCGTTGTACTTGATGAGTGCCAATTCCGATTCCAATATGACGATGGGTGTTACTGCAGGAGTCTGTGACATGTTCATTCCTATAAATACAATCCGGTGTTGGATTCAATGCGAGAAGCGGCAACAGCATGGAGGTCGCGCTCGCGCAACATGATGTAATCGTTGCCACCTACTTCAACCTCATAGCGATCGTCGGGACTAAAAAGCACCCGATCGCCCACTTCAGCTGCGCGCACGTTTTGCCCTAATGCCACCACTTCGGCCCAGGTGAGGCGCTTGGAAATTTGAGCGGTTGCAGGAATGACAATGCCCCCAGTGGAGCGACGTTCGCTTTCACCCTGGGGGATTTTGACCAGGAGCCGGTCATTCAGCATTTTAATAGGGAGTTTTTGATCGCCAATTTCCACAAGAGAACCGTACCTGCACGGAGCCTCCAATAGAAACTCATTATCGCGATCTCGCTACCGTTACGACATGAGCAACGCCAACACTGCCAGCCTGCAAGACGCCCTTGACCAAATGGAGATTCGTAATCTCATCTCGCGCTATTGCTGGGCACTCGACAAAAACGACGAAGAGCTCTTTCATCAGGTTTTTGCCTCCGACGCAACCGCAGATCTGGGCGGAATTCATTGTGTGGGCATCGATGCCATTTGGGCACGCATTCGTCAGGCACTCGGGCACCTCGACGCGAGCCAGCACATCACCGGGTCACAGGAAATTTCACTATGCGGCGACACCGCGAAGAGCCGTGCATATCTCTTTGCGCAACACGTACGCAAGGCAGCCAAAGCCGGCCCTCATTATGTAGTTGCCGGCGAATACGTTGACGACCTTGTTCGCACTCCACAAGGCTGGCGCATTCAGTACCGCACACTCAACGTTATTTGGACTGAAGGAAACCGGGCAGCAGCCGCTCTCGATTTAGAGAAGTAACAACTACACGGGTCGAACTACAACACCTTGTGCACTCATGAGTGCTTTTGCCTCGGCAATGGTGTGTTCACCAAAGTGGAAAATTGAAGCCGCCAGCACGCCACTTGCATGACCCTGTACAACACCATCTACAAGGTGCTGCAAAGACCCAACACCGCCACTAGCAATTACTGGCACTCCCACCGAATCACACACTGCACGAGTGAGTTCAATGTCGAAACCTTCGCGTGTGCCATCGCGATCCATTGAAGTAAGCAAAATTTCGCCTGCGCCTCGCCGTACCGCTTCCGTAATCCACTCCAAGGCATTTTTCCCTGTTGGCGTACGACCACCATGCAAGAAGACTTCCCAGCCAGAACCGTCGGCCGTACGTTTTGCGTCAACCGCACACACCACGCATTGAACACCAAACTCGGCAGCAATTTCATTAATGAGTTGCGGCCGTTCCACTGCCGAGGTATTCACACTCACCTTGTCGGCTCCAGCGCGCAATATTCCTCGCGCATCTTCGAGTGCACGAATTCCACCACCCACTGTGAAAGGAATAAACACTTCGGCCGCAGTGCGTTCAACGACGTCGATCATGGTGTTGCGATTGTCAGAAGAAGCCGTGATGTCGAGAAACACCAACTCGTCTGCGCCTTGCTGGTCGTAACGCGCGGCGAGTTCAACTGGGTCACCTGCATCACGCAGGTCAACAAAGTTCACGCCTTTCACCACACGGCCATTGGTGACATCGAGGCAAGGAATAACACGTGCGACTTCCATTACTGCCTCCCTGCATTTACTGCAGCAATGGCCTCTTGAACTGTGAAACGGTTTTCGTAAATGGCTTTGCCCGTAATGACACCACTCACCCCATCAATATTGAGCAGTGCAGAAATATCGTCAAGAGTTCCAATTCCTCCACTCGCAATGAGCGGCAACGGAGAAATGGTGCCTGCGGCACGCAAACCCTCAACATCTGAACCAGAGAGCATTCCGTCGCGCGAAATATCGGTAACAACCGCACATGTTGCTGTGGGATACCAATGCAAGGCTTCACTCAACGCCACGCTCGATGTTGAGGTCCAGCCATCGGTTGCAAGAAACCCACCACGGTGGTCGAGACCAACTGCCACTTCAACACCCAGGCGTTGCGTCACTTCTTCTACAAGATGTGGGGTGCGTACTGCTGCTGAACCCATGACCACTCGCTGTGCTCCGTGTGCCTGCAGTGCTTCTGCGTCGGCCACGCTGCGCACGCCTCCACCTACTTGAACATATGCGCGACCTTGCAAGGCTTTCGCTACTGCAGCAATGACCGGACGATTAATGGCATCGCCTCCCTTTGCAGCATCGAGGTCGACCATGTGTACCCACCGCGCACCAGCATTTACAAACGCTGTTGCCACACTGACTGGGTCGTCACCATAAATTGTTTCGTCGGCATAGTCGCCTTGGCGCAAACGAACAACATTTCCTGCCCGCAAGTCGATAGCTGGATACACGATGAAATTACTCATGAGCATGAGCTCACAAAATTGTGCAAAAGCTTCAACCCATCTTTGGCCGATTTCTCGGGGTGGAATTGAGTTGCCACAACATTTTTTTGACGCACGACAGCTGTGAGATTTCTCCCGTACTCACACGTTGCTACAACAACCGACGAATCTTTGGGAACAGCGGAATATGAGTGAACAAAATATACCCATGGAGTTTTTGGCAACCCAGCAAAAAGTGGATCTTCGTTTTCTACATGCAATTCGTTCCACTGCATCTGTGGGCGCCTCACGTTTCCTTCAATGAGTTCAACAGTTCCATGAATCACATCAAGGCCTGCAACGCCGGGGCTTTCCACACTTGAAGAAAAAAGCATTTGCATGCCTACACAAATACCCATAAATGGCCGCTGTGAAGCAACTGACTCATAGACAACATCTTCTAGTTGGGCAGCACGTAATGCATCCATGCATGCACCAAAGGCACCAACACCAGGCAACACAACACCAGCGGCATCACGTGCCAAGCCTGGGTCTCGGGTGAGACGGGCATCGGCGCCGCTACGCACTAATGCCTTTTGAGCGGAACTTAAATTGCCAATGCCGTAATCGAGAACCGCAATGAGCGGTCGAGTCATGCCAGAACGCCTTTGGTGCTCGGCACACCTGTGCCTTCAATACGCACTGCATCGCGCAGCGAACGACCAAGACCCTTGAATGCGGCTTCAATAATGTGATGCACATTGCGCCCACGAATGAGAGTTACATGCAGTGTGATATTTGCCGACGTGGCAAATGAAGAAATGGCGTGTTCAGCAAGCTGTGGATCAAACGCTGGTTCGCCAAGTGGCAACGACTCGGGAAGTGGAACTTCCCAATGAATGAACGGACGCCCCGATAGGTCGAGGGCAATAGCCACCAGTGCTTCGTCGAGTGGATACATGCCGCTTGAAAAACGGCGAACTCCTGCACGGTCGCCCACTGCTTGGCGAAATGCCTCACCCACTGCAATAGCAACATCTTCCACCGTGTGGTGCGTGTCGATGTGCAAGTCGCCCACTGCTTTCACGGTGAGGTCGAAGCCACCATGTCGGGCAATTTGATCGAGCATGTGGTCGTAAAACGGAATGCCAGTGGAGATATTGCCCACGCCAGTGCCGTCGAGGTTGAGTTCCACCACGATGCTGGTTTCTTTGGTTGCCCGTTCAATTCTTGCTGTACGGCTCACTTCATGATCTCCTTCATGGCAGAAATAAACGCTTCGTTTTCTTGCGACGTACCAATAGTGACACGCAGACAGTTGGTAAGACCTTCCCAAGAACTGCAATCACGCACCAAAATGCCCTGGTCGAGCAGACTTTGCCACAGTGCTTTGCCAGTAATGCCGGTGGTTGCCCGTGGGCGAAACAACACGAAGTTTGCACCACTGGGCCAGGTATCTAGTGGCAGGTCAGCAAAGCACGATTCAATTGTGTTGCGGCCCGCAATGATGTCGAGCACACGAGACTCCATATCGCCCACGTATTTCAATGCAAGAACACCTGCACGTTGCTTAAATGCGTCGAGATGATACGGAAGCACGACCGCTTCAAGATCGGCCACTAGCCACGACGGACCCACGAGATAACCCAAACGAGCAGCGGCCATTGACCATGTCTTTGAAAAAGTTCGTGTTACTACTACTGGCGATTCTTCGTTAATGAGTTCAAGCGCAGACCATGGCGCGAACTGCGCATAGGCCTCGTCAATAACCACGACACCTGGAGCAACGTTGATGAGGGTTTCTATATTTGCGCGTGGTTCAACAATTCCGGTGGGGTTGTTTGGTGAGCACAGGAAAGAAACAGCCGGGTTCGACTGCGCAACGACTCGCTCAATTTCTTGCACATTCAAAGTGAAGTCGGCGTTACGACTTCCTTCCACCACGTTGGCACCCACAACTTTGGCAATTTGAGCATGCATTTGGTACGTGGGTGCAAAAGTTGCAACAGTTCGCCCTGCTCCTGAGTACGCAAGCAAAATTGACTGCAGTACTTCATTCGAACCATTTGCTACAAACACTTGATTGGCGTTCACGCCATGTAGCTGTGCAATTCCCTCGCGCAATTCAGTTGCGGCCCTATCGGGATACCGGTTCCACGCAATGCCGTGTACTGCCTCGGCCATTTCATTAAGCCACTGCTGTGGTGGAGAAAAAGGAGCCTCATTGGTGTTGAGGCGAATGGGTACATCGACTTGCGGAGAGTGATACCCCTGCATTGCCTGCAAGTCACTACGAAGTGGAAAACGAGCCATTGCTCAACGATACAGAAGCAGAGCCAGCAGATGAGGTGTATTTAGGTGTTCTTCACAATCTTCAGTGCTCGGTCAACCGCTTTGCGAGCGGAATCGAGCGACCGTTGCATCTCAATGATGGCGCGATGAATATCTTCTTGCTGCTTTACGCCAGGGCGACCCTCAAGCTCCATGGCTCGTGAACGCACGCGCTCCACCGACTCTCCAAAGGCGGCAAGCTCGTTGCGTAATGCCATAAATGTTTCAGATCGAGGAGTGGAAGACATCTGACGATTGTTGCACACCTCGCAAGGCTGCGCTAGGTACTGACCGATGGGCAGATATCGGCGAGCATGCATTCGCGACATTTTGGCTTGCGCGCATCGCATACGCGACGCCCGTGCAAGATGAGCCGCAAACTAAACCCGCCCCAATCTTCAGGTGGCAGGTAGTCGTTGAGTTCAAGTTCCACTTTCACGGGGTCTTCGTGTTTGGTGAGGCCAAGTCTGCGAGACAGCCTTCCCACATGCGTATCGACAGCGAGACCCGGCAAGTTGAACACCACGCTGCGCACAACGTTTGCAGTTTTTCGCCCCACTCCGGGAAGCGTGACCAACTCTCCGCGCTCTTTGGGCACTTCGCCGTTGTAACGCTCGATGAGCCCATTTGCCATTCCAATGAGGTTCTTCGCCTTTGAGCCATAGAAACCTGTGGAACGAACGAGGGTCTCTACATCGCCAATGTTTGCCACAGCTAACTCGTGTGGGCTCGGGTACTTCGCAAACAGTGCCGGGGTCACCATGTTCACCCGCACATCGGTACATTGCGCCGACAAAATGGTGGCCGCTAAGAGCTCGTATGGGTTGCGATGATTCAGTTCGCAAATGGCTACCGGGTACTCCACTTTTAATCTCTCGAGCACGAGTGCAGACCTGCCAGCAGGCGTACGCGGTTTACGTGCAGGAGTCTTAGCCATACCGAATGCTACGCCGTAGGTCACGACACCCCGATACCCTAAGCGAATGCTTCGCCTTGAGATACTCCGCAATGTGAACGATGCTGAATTTGCGGCAGTTCATGAGTTGCTGGGGGCAGCCGAACGTGCCGACGGACACCGAGCACTGTCCGATCATCTCTGGCTCGATTTACGCCAAGGTGGACGTTCAGGTTTTGCTGCTGTTGTAGCAACTGAGGCAGGGCACGATCACGCCGTCGCTTATTCACAAGTGTCACGCGGCAACGACAGTTGGAGTATTGACGTTGTTGTGCACCCACACCACCGATACGACATGGCAGCTATTGGCCCGGAAATGATGAAAGCAACTCTTGACATCGTGCGACAAGAAGGTGGTGGTCATGTGCACTGGTGGGTATTTGAGCCAACCAGTATTCATTTCAATCTTGCAGAACTCATGGGTCTTCACCCAGGGCGAGAACTCATGCAAATGCGTCGCTCGCTTCCCTTGCCTCAAACAATGACCGAGGGTTCTGCACCTTTCCATACCAGGTCATTCGTACCTGGGGTCGATGAAGACGCATGGCTACGCGTTAACAACGCCGCATTTGCAAGCCACGCCGAGCAAGGTGGCTGGAATGCCGACATATTGAAGTCGCGGATGATGGAAACTTGGTTCAACCCAGAAGGCTTTCGCATTCACGACGAAGATGACCAAATGGCAGGTTTCTGCTGGACAAAAATGCACGACTCTGGCACGCACCTCATGGGAGAGATCTACGTCATTGCGGTCGACCCCACATTTATTGGTCACGGCTTTGGCTCACTGCTGACCGTTGCGGGCTTAGAGTCGCTTGCCGCGCACGGTGCAACCGAAGCAATGCTCTATGTTGACTGCAATAACACCGCCGCGGTCGCAATGTATGAAAAACTTGGTTTTACCCCCCGCTACCGTGAACGCGCTTTTGTCGGCGACATTCATGAGAAAACGAAAGCATCATGACCACTTCCCCACTTTCGTTGTACGACGCCACACAAGAAGACATTGCAGCGCTCTTCCCCAATGAACCCAAATATCGAGTAGGTCAAATTTGGCAAGCGCTCTATGAAAAGTTGAAGCCCGTCGAGGCAATTTCCAATATCTCCGCCGCCATGCGTCAGCAATTAGCCGAGGCATTTCCTGTTGCGTTGGAACTACAAACAGAACAAATTAATGCCGATGGCGACACGGTGAAATTTCTCTTTCAACTGCGCAATGGTGGTCACCCCATTGAGACCGTTCTCATGCTCTATGCCGACCGCGCCACTGTGTGCGTTAGCACCCAAGCAGGTTGTGCAATGGGATGTGGTTTTTGTGCCACAGGCCAGGCCGGCTTTACCCGCCATCTCACCTCTGGTGAAATTGTTGAACAAGCAGTGCGCGCAGCTCAACGTGCAGCACATCTTGAACGCCGCCTGAGCAATGTTGTGTTCATGGGCATGGGAGAACCTCTTGCCAATGAAGGCCCCGTACGTGCAGCAGTAGAAAAAATTCATGGTGACATCGGTATTTCTGCTCGTCACCTCACCGTGAGCACTGTAGGAATTGTTCCCGGCATTAAGACTCTCAGCAAATGGCCACTGCCTGTGAACTTGGCCGTGTCACTTCATGCGGGGCGCAACGAATTACGCGATGAGCTTGTACCTATTAACAAGCGCTACCCGTTAGAGATGCTGATGAAGGCGTGTGAAGACTACCTGTATGCAAAAAATCGTCGTGTCACTTTTGAATGGGCGCTCATTGCTGGCGTCAACGACACCGATCGCGATGCCGAAGAACTCGCCGAGCTGTGCAAGCAACTCACACCGTCGGCGCACGTGAACCTCATTCCTTTAAATCCCACCCCCGGTTATCTCACTCAAGGGTCGTCGGGTAACCACGTTCGTCAATTCGCTAGCTGGCTTGAAGACATGGGCGTGAACGCCACTGTTCGCCGCAACCGTGGAACCGATATCGATGCAGCATGCGGTCAGCTAGCTGCAGGGCAGCATATTTCTCCGGTTCAAATTACTCGTCGCAAAGATATTTAGGGTTCGCCACACGAAGCTTTTCCTTAACTGAATTCAAGACGAATTCTTCAACTTCGGCTTCTTTCGATAGCAATGCACCGGTGCGAATTTTCTCTGCCAACTCTGC
>CAMBPP010000060.1 GCA_945869715.1 Bifidobacterium breve | reverse complement strand
CGTCCCACGGGTAGACCTCAGCAAGTTCTGCATCGGACAAACCAAACCAAAACATTTCATTGGGGTCAATTTGCGTGGCATGCGCGCGCAAAGCGGCAGAGCGAGCATGCATAAAAGCTCCAATATTGAGCTTCGTTGTAATTCGGTAGTCCTGGTTCGCGCGGTTCAACCATTTGTCATCAAATTGCGACTTCCCACGAAGTTTCAACATTGATTCGTGCATTGCCACAAGCCGCGACTTTGACCAAATGGTGTAATACATTTTTGCTGGTTGCCATATCGGCCCCGCATCGGGGTACCACATGGGGTCGCCGGCACGATGAAAAGCGAGCAATGAAATATCGTGCACTTTGATGTGGTCGGGGTGCGGGTATGCCGACTGATCGTCGTTGTACGTAATGATGACTTGCGGTTTTTCTAAACGAATGAGACGCACAAGCCGCTCTGTTGCATCGTCGTTTGTTGCCATGTGGAAACACTCGGGGTTTTTATTGGCCTCGCTGCCCAACATTCCCGAGTCCCGATACCCCAACATGTGCACTGCATGAAAACCAATGGCCTTTGCAGACTCATCAAGTTCGAGTGGCCGCATTTGCGCCAACAGCTCTCGTTCGCGTTCGGGGCTCACATCGTGAAACGGTTGCCCAGGTTCTTTGAGACCCGGGTTATTAATGTCGCCTTCTTCACCACCGGTGCAGCACACCAACACCGTGCGCACACCATTGGCCCCGTACATTGCCAACGTTGGAGCACCTTTCGATGCCTCGTCGTCGGGGTGCGCATGCACTGTTAAAATGCAAAGCGGCTGGTCACTCATGATCGTCATAATCTACTGCCTCGTGTAATAACGTCACCTCATGGCTCGTACTTCTCGTTTCATCGCACTCGCATGTTTCACCTCGCTCATTGCACTTGGTGCTTGCTCTCGCCAAGATGGTCGCAAAATGGCAGCTCCTAGCGATATCCAAATTGCCGCCACCAACACCACCGTCGCGCCATCCACGAGTGAGGGCAATACGGCAGGTGAAAGTTCTGCTGTACTCGATACCGAACCCATCCTCATGACCCTCACGGCACCTTTCACCGAAGGTGCATCTGTATCGCCCCCATTCGTTTGTGGCGATGCCAAAGAGTCGCCCTCGCTCACCTGGGCCAATGTTCCCGCCGGCACCGTGTCGCTCGCGCTCATCTTGACCGACGAAGATGCCCCCGACTTCACACATTGGGTAGTGGCTAACATTTCCCCGTCGCTCACGGGCCTTGCCCCAGGAACCCTGCCAAGTGATGCCATCCAGGCCAAGAACTCGAAGGGTGCCATTGGCTTTACCGGCCCCTGCCCGCCCGAGGGCACCACGCACCAGTATTCACTCACCTTGTACGCCCTCAACCAGATGCTCGAGTTCGCCAATGGCGACGATGGCGCGGCTATGGGTGAAGCCATTTCGGCAGCAGCCCTCGATGCCACCACCATCAGCTTCACCGCCTAAGAACCCAACCGCGCACAAAACCCGTGCAAGAATAGAGAAATAGACCGCTCGCTCACCTCCCTGCCACTTGGCGTTTGTGAGACCGATGCAGACGGGCGCCTCCTTGCTGCTAACGACGCCTTTCGCACACTCGTGCTCGGAGGAACGCCAGTAGTAGTGGGTTGCGCACCGTGGGTGAACGCCGCGCCGATCGAGCGCGCTGCAGCAGAAGTTGCTTGGGAAAATACTCACCAACACGGTGGGCCATTTTCACTCGAGTTTCGTTTGCTGGCCGCCGATGGTTCGCAATATTGGGTGGCGCTGCATTTAGAGCCAGTAATGAACGCAACGAATGTGGTCACGGGTTATGTAGGCACCGCGCACGACTACACCGACGCAGTAACACGACGTGCGTTAAGTGAGCAGCTTGTTGGCTTGCTCGATGTAAGCGCCGATGCAGTATTGGTGTTCGATCGCAGCGGCCACCTGTTGTTTTGCAACGATGGCGCACGTTTACTTGTTGGAGTCGACAGCAACGACGTGCAACGCAACAACGACACCGTTGCCGACACTTTCTTGCGCGCCATTCGCGACCAAGTGCCACGTGAAGTATTGAATGCCACCGACACCCACCCTGCAGCAAACAGGTGGGAAGGCGAACTCGGTTTTCGTAGCCCCGATGGCATTGTGCGCACACTCGCACTCACCTTGCAGGTAGTGCGCGACGCAAGCGGTGTGGTGCAGCATTTCAGCGCCATTGCCCGCGACATCACTGAAACGAAACAACTGCAAGACGAACTCACTCGCCAAGCCACCCATGATGCGCTCACTGGCCTTCCTAACCGGGTGTTGTTCTTGCGCAAACTTGCCGAGGCGCTCGACCGCAGCCGCACTCTGAAATCGGGAACCGCGGTGCTCTTTATTGACCTCGACAACTTGAAAGATGTGAACGACACCATTGGCCACAACGTGGGCGACGTGTTGCTCAGCAATATTTCCAAGCGTCTCGTCAATGCCACTCGCCCATCAGACATTGTTGCCCGTATTGGTGGCGACGAGTTCGTCATTTTGTGTGACGGCGTGACCGACGAACACATTGCTCACGACATTGCCGGGCGCATACTTGCTGCAGTCACCGGGCAAATGGTGTTGCAAGGAACCGAAATTTACACAAGCGCCAGTATTGGTATTGCATTATCAACACCAGAAATGCTCGCCGAACAATCACCTCCAGAGGCTGCACAAACACTGCTGAACAACGCCGACACGGCAATGTATCGCGCCAAGCAACGCGGCAAAGCACGCGCTGAAATTTATAGCGCCGAAATGCGCGCCGATGCTCGTGAACGCGTCAGTCTCACCAATGCTTTAGAGCGCGCCCTTGCCGCCAAACAAATGCGCCTTGTATATCAGCCCATTAACTCTGCGCACTCTGGGCGTACTACTGCTGTTGAAGCATTCCTACGCTGGGATCACCCGCAACACGGCGAACTGACGCCACCCCACTTCATGGCCATTGCTGAAGAGTCGGGAATGATTGGCCCTATTGGCGATTTTGTTATTGCGCTTGCCTGTAACGACCTACGCCAATTCATTGATGCGGGCGCAGTCGATAAGTCGTTCCAACTGCATCTCAACTTGTCGCCAAAGCAGCTCACCGACCCCACGTTTGTAGAACGCACTCTCACAACTTTGCGTGAGCACACCATTGAGCCAATGCAGGTGTGCTTTGAAGTAACTGAAGCAACCATGATGAACGACAACCCCAGCATTTTGCGCAGTATTAATGCCTTGAAGCGCAGCGGTATTCGTGTTGCAATTGACGACTTCGGTAGCGGCTTCTCTTCGCTTTCATCTCTGCGCAAGTTCCCAGCCGATGTATTGAAGCTCGATGGATCACTTATTCGCGATCTTGGCCAACAGGGTTACGACGACCCCATTGTGCGCTCCATTATTCAACTCGCCCACTCACTCGACATGACCGTCATTGCCGAATGGGTAAGCACAGAAGAACACATGAAGCGTTTAAAAGTTTTAGGTTGCGATTACTTGCAGGGCAACCGCATTGGCGAAGCGCACAACGCCGAGACCTTCGTGCGCGAACTCACGCGCACGCACTAACTAATTACGCCGGCGGCTCTACCACGGGTGCTGGCCCAATGCCTGCAAAGTACTCGAGCACGCTGCGTGAATTGCCGCCCAGCTGCACCACCGACATGTCGTTCACCACGTCGTTTTGCACGTCGAGCCCGTACGAAGCAATGCTGCCATCGGCTGCTGGTTTCAAGCGCTTTAAGAAACTGGCAATGTCGAGCGCGGGGTCGGCTGTTACTGCACCCACAATGGAACGCATCACGCCGCCAACACCAAATGGGTTCGCAGCTGAATATTTCACGGTGTCTTTTAAGAGCGCAGCAACAAATTGACGCTGACGTGCGGTACGGCCAATATCGCCCGTGCCTTCTAGTTGCCATTTGTTATTAATGAATTGGTAGTAATGCCGGCTGCGCGCAAATCGCAATGCCTTCACGCCATTGAGCAAGTTGCATCCACGATGTATGCGCAACCCAGTGTTTTTATCTTTCGCGCCGTAGGGCACGCACACACGAACGCCACCCACTGCGTCAACAAGTTCTTTAAAACCTTGGAAGTTAATTTCCACATAATGGTGAATAGGAATATTGAAGTTGGCACGAATGGTGCGAATGAGCATGTCGGCGCCCAAGCTGTAGGTCGTATTGATACGGTTCTTTTTCTCGCCATTGCCGATGGTCACATATAGATCGCGAGGGAACGACATCAATGCTGCCGTTTGTGCAGCGGTGTCATAGCGCAATACCATGATGGTGTCACTGCGTTGGCTACCCAAGTCGCCGCCCATGGTGGCGTAGTCGGGGTCATTTGGGTCAACACCCTCACGGCTGTCGGTACCCACCAACAAATAGTTTTCGAAGCCATCAGATGGCGGCGCAAGTTCTGCAACAACCACGTCTACTCGCGCTACACCTTCAAGTTGGCTCTTCGCTCCCGACACCAAACCCGCAGCGCCAGCACACGCAACAATGATTGCAAGGCCAACGGCAACGAGGTAGCGCATTGACTTCATTGAAAATACGGTAGTGCCTCTTGGCTAACGAATGCGGTCAAGCAAGTCGCAAGTGCATTACGTCGGCGGTGTCAATGTGATGCGTCACAGCACACTCATCGAGCACGTTTAATCGCCCATCGGCACCAACATCTACTGCACGACCCACAACAAATGAACCGTCGGGCATTTCGCATTGCACGTGCTTACCCAGCGTGTGTAGGTGTTTGCGATACAGCGCAAATGATTCACGCTCATCGAGACCACCAATGTCGTCAAATCGCGCCAACACCATGTCGAGCATCTCAATGGGCTCAGGAACAACTGTGTCCCCCAACAACGCGGCCATACACGTGGCATTGGCCACCTCGGGCGGCGGCGCCCACTTCACATTGAGCCCCAAACCCACCACCACGTTGTTCCCCACGGCTTGAGCCAAAATGCCAGCAATTTTCACGTCAACATCGCTGCCCTCTCGAGCCACGGTCACCACCACGTCGTTTGGCCATTTCACACCAGCACGCAACCCATACTTTTCGCTCAATACCAAAGCCGCAGCAAGCCCCAGATGCTGGGTGACCCGGTGTAACGGGCCCACCACATCGCGTAAAAGAACCGACACCAACAGGTTCGCCCCCGACGGCGCCTCCCATACCCGCCCCAGACGCCCCTTGCCAGCGCTTTGGAACGCAGTGGTTAGTACATAGCGGTGAGGAACATCTAGGCTATTCCCCGCAAGGAGATCAGCATTGGTCGACCCCGTCTCGGGTACTCGTTCCACTTGCCAGTTTCCACGCCACTTCGCTTTATCCATGTCCATCTACAAAGATTGTCACTCGTGCTTAAGAAAATCCTCATCGCCAACCGTGGAGAAATTGCTGTCCGAGTTATTCGGGCCGCTCGAGAACTAGGAATTAAGACTGCTGCGGTCTATTCCGAACTCGATAGAAACGCGCTCCATGTGCGTCTAGCCGATGAGGCATATGCCTTAGGCGGCCAAACCGCAGCCGAGAGCTACCTCAATACCGAGGCCATTTTGAATGCCATCAAGGAAAGCGGCGCCGACGGCGTTCACCCTGGCTATGGCTTTTTCTCTGAGAATGCCGAGTTCGCTCAGGCCATTACCGACCTTGGGGTCGCCTTCATTGGGCCACCACCCGCAGCCATTGTAGAAATGGGCGACAAGGTGTCGAGCCGCAAGGCCGCATTACGTGGCGGCGCCCCCATTGTTCCGGGCACCACCGAGTTCGTTACGACCGCCAAAGAAATTCAAGACTTCGGCAACAAGCACGGTTGGCCACTTGCCATTAAGGCTGCCTTCGGTGGCGGCGGTCGTGGCATGAAGGTTGTGAAGTCGGCCGATGAAGTGCAAGAAGCAATGGACTCTGCACAACGTGAAGCAAAAGCATTCTTTGGTCGCGATGAAATTTACATTGAGCGCTACCTCACCTGGCCGCGCCACATTGAAGTGCAGCTCGTAGGCGACCAACACGGCAACGTGGTGTGGGTTTCTACACGCGACTGCTCCGCACAGCGTCGTCACCAAAAACTCATTGAAGAAGCACCAGCATTCGACCTGCCTGATGGCGTTGAAGAAGCCATGGGTGCTGCTGCTGTCAAAGCTGCCAAAGCAGTTGGTTATTACAACGCAGGAACCGTGGAGTTCATTTTCCAAGACGGAGACTTTTTCTTCCTTGAAATGAATACGCGTTTGCAAGTGGAACACCCAGTTACCGAAGTCATCACCGGCATCGACCTGGTGGAATGGCAAATTCGTGTTGCCAGTGGTGAAAAACTTCCCATGACACAAAAAGAAGTTCTTGCTGCACGTCGTGGTCACGCCATTGAAATTCGCATCAACGCAGAAAACCCTGCAGGCGGCAAGTTCCTCCCCTCACCTGGTCTCATCACCAAGCTCGTTACACCCGATGGTTTCGGCGTGCGCTTCGATGCTGGTTACGAATCGGGCGACACCGTGAGCCAGTACTACGACAACCTCGTGGGCAAACTCATTGTGTGGGGCAAAGATCGCCCAACGGCAATTGCTCGCACCATTCGTGCGCTCAATGAAATGGTTGTTGAAGGTGTACACACCACCATTCCTGCCGACATCGCAATTTTGGAACACCCCGACTTCGCAGCAATGAAGCACTCCACCAAGTGGGTTGAAGAAGTTCTCGACCTGTCTAACGTTGGCACCTCTGCACCAATCCCTGCAAGTGAAGCCGCTGAAGAACTCATTGAGCGCAAAACCACCGTGGAAGTGAACGGCAAGCGCTTCAACGTGAAGATGTGGGTTCCTGAAGGTCAAGCAGTTTCTGCTGGCCCTGCAAAGGCTAAGAAGCCAGCACGTGCAGCCTCTGCAGGTGGGGCAATTGGCGGAACCGGCAGCGGCGACGTTGTGGTACCAATGCAAGGAACCATTGTGAAGGTGCTTGTTGAAGTGGGCCAAGAAGTTGAAGTAGGCCAGTCAGTTGTTGTACTTGAAGCCATGAAGATGGAAAACCAAATTCAGGCTGAAAAGTCGGGCAAAGTCAAAGAAGTAAAAGTGAAAGAAGGCGACACCGTCGGTTCTGGCGACGTTGTTGTTGTTATTGAATAACGCTTTTATTCAGCCGATTCACTGAGTGCTTCAGCGAGCGACGGATGCACCAACAAACTGTCGAGCAAGTCGGCCACTTTCAAATTGGCTGTAACTGCTAAAGCCACAACGCTAATAAGTTCGCCTGCATGGCGACCCACAATGCTACCGCCCAACACCACGCCGGTGTTGGGGTCGGAAATGAGTTTCACAAAACCACGAGGGTCGTTGTGAATGAGTGCCTTCGCTGTAGATGAAAACGGCACTTTAGTAACGCGAATTTTGCGACCGGAAGAAAACGCTTCAGCTTCAACTAAACCCACATCGGCTAGTTCTGGCTCGGTGAAAATGGCCGAAGCCGCTTTGTCGTAGTCGAGGTCACGATGGTTTGCCTTTGTACCCACCATGAGGTGCTCGGCAATTTTGCGACCCTGCATTGAAGCAACCGATGACAACGGCAACTTGCCACTCACGTCGCCTGCAGCATAAATATGGCCCACATTGGTTTGGCAATGTTGGTCGATGTTGATGTAGCCACGTGAGTCGAGTTCAACACCGGCAGCTTCTAAATTGAGACCTTCCACATTGGGCTCTGAACCAATAGCAAGTACTGCATGCGTGGCGCGCACTTCACGGCCATCGGAACACTTCACTATTACTTCGTCGCCGCTGCGCTCAATGCTTTCGGCGCGTGCACCTTTCAACAACTCAACGCCCTTATTGAGAAACGTTTCCTCCAAAACTGCAGCCGCTTCGGGGTCTTTACCCGGCAGAACTTGCTGACGGCTCACAATAAGCGACACCTTTGCACCGAAGGAAGCAAACATGTGCACGAATTCCACACCTGTTACACCAGATCCAACCACCGCAATGCTTTTCGGAAAGATTTTTGGTGGATAGCACTCACGGGTAATGAGAATGCGCTCGCCGTCGGGTGTGCACCACTGCGGAATGCGCGGGCGCGAACCGGTGGCAATAATGAATGCATCGCCTTCAATGCGTTCCTCACCTGCAGCAGTAAGCACTGCCACCGTATGAGGGTCAACAAAACTCGCTTCACCGCGAATAATACGAATGCCTTGGCTGTCGAGTAACTGTGTAGTGGTATTTTCTAAACGCGTGCGAATGCCTTCAATGCGTTCCGCCAAATGGTCGACATCAATTTCGGCAGTTTGTTGTTCTAGACCCATTCCTGCAAACCGCTCGGTGGCACTCACTGCCCCACCAGTTGCAATCATTGCCTTTGAAGGAATGCAGTCGAGCAAGTGCGCTGCGCCACCCATAATGTCGCGTTCGATAATGGTCACCTCCGCCCCCAGCCGCGCAGCCCACGTTGCCGCTGTATTCCCACCCGGGCCACCACCAATAATTACCAAACGAATTGTCACGTTGTAAGGCTATCTCTG
>CAMBPP010000059.1 GCA_945869715.1 Bifidobacterium breve | reverse complement strand
CTACAACGTCTTGTGCTAATTGTTCTGCTGCTCGTGGGTCACGACGTAATGCACGAAAAGTATTTTGATCGGTGCCTGGTGCGCGACCAAGACCAATGTCAATGCGACCGGGGTGTAGCTCAGCCAAGGTGCCAAATTGTTCAGCAATAACAAGTGGAGAATGGTTCGGCAACATCACGCCACCAGAGCCGAGACGAATAGTGGAAGTGTTTGCGGCAACATGTGCAATGAGTACTGCAGGAGCCGACGACGCAATGGATTGTGAGTTGTGGTGTTCTGCGTACCACACACGTGTGTAGCCCAATTGCTCAGCTTTTTGAGCAACGGTCACGCACCCATTCAGGCTTTCGTGCACCGTTTCGCCTTCACCAATAGAAGCAAGATCAAGTAGGGAGAGTGGAACCTTGCTCACAGTGACCTTTCGCTTCGGTGGAGTGAAATGAACGATAGCCTGAGCAGTCGCGCGGGCCCATAGCTCAGTTGGTTAGAGCAGGGGACTCATAATCCCTTGGTCGCAGGTTCGAGTCCTGCTGGGCCCACACATGCTATTTCACGTTAAATGCGATTGAGAAAAGGTGCCATGCGCCGTCTGTGGTTGGTGACCATAGAGCGGCACCTTCTTCTAGGTAACTGACAAGTGTATTAATTGGTGCTTGTCGTGGGAAGGTCTTGTCTTCGTCTGCGCAGGGGATGATCAATACGTGGTGTGGTGCCAAAATAGCAAGACTTTCTCCATTTTGGTTGAGCGGTATTCGTCCAGTGGAGAACAGCTCGCGCAGCCGGGTGGTGTCACGGCATTCGTAGATAGCAACACTGCCACTCAATTGAAGCGTGACGACACCTTCTCCGATCTCAATAACGGTTACTGCCCGCCATTGCCCAGATCCTTCTAAAGCCTTTCGTGCTTGTATGAAATGCACGGAATGCCCCGGTGTGTAATTGGTTTCTGTACTCATGTTGTTGCTCCTCATCGATCTTGGCGTTACCACCGACTTGAAATCGGTTGGTGATCTTCAACGGGCCAAGCCCCTCAGATCGTCTGGATGATTACAAGACCACCGTAACTGGGGGGTGTGAGATGGGTGCATACCACACTCATTTCGTTGCTGTACTTGGCGTTGAGTTCCGTGGAGTGGCAGGGTAGTCGCATGCATTTTGACGTCGCCATCATCGGAGCGGGCCCTGGTGGTTCCGCTGCTGCCATGACCGCAGCACGGGCGGGTCTCAAGGTCTTGGTGTGTGAAAAAGGTGGTTACGGCCGCGACAAAGTATGCGGCGATGGCCTTACCCCTCGGGCAATAGGTGCCTTGCAAGATCTGAAAGTTGATTTTTCTCCTGCGCATCGCATTGATGGCTTGCGCATGATTGCGGGAAAAAAAGAACGTGAGTTGTTGTGGCCTTCCAACACCGCCTTCCCGAATCATGGAGCAGTGTGGCCACGTCAAAGATTTGACCAGTATTTAGTAGACATTGCCATTGCAGCGGGCGCCGATGTGCGCTTCAATTCAGAAGCGCTTCCCGTTTTTGAAGCTGGAAAAGTAGTTGGCGTTGAAGTAGGCGGCGAAGTGATTCGCGCATCACTTGTGGTGCTTGCCGCTGGTGCCCAAGGAGCCGCAGCGAAAATGTTGGGGGCAGTTCGTGACCCAAATGAAACCTTCGGCTTAGCGATTCGTGCGTATGCACAAACACCACGACACGCCGAGCGTTATTTGGAAGCGTCTCTCAGTTTGCAAGACGAACACGGAACTGCAGTGCCGGGGTACGGGTGGATGTTCCCTGCGGGTGATGGAACAGTGAACATTGGTGTGGGTGCTCTCAGCACCATGAAGGGTTTCAAGAAGCTCAACCTCAATACTTTGCTCGATCAATATGCATCGCTCGTTCGTGAGTCGTGGACACTTGGCGAATACATAGAAAAGCCACGCGCATGGCGCTTACCCATGAGTTGCATGAAACGTTCTGGCCCTGGGTGGGTAGCAATTGGCGATTCCGCCGGATTCGTAAACCCTATGAACGGTGAAGGCATTGACTACGCCTTGGAGTCGGGCATGCTCGCAGTGAATTGTTTTCTCGATAACCCTGAAACCGCACCGCAGGAATACGACCGCCAAGTGGGCGAGCGCTTCGACGACTTCTTGCGCACGGGCCGCAGGTTCAGCCTTATCATTGGGCACCCCTGGTTGTTGAAGCCTGGCCTGCGCATTGCTGTAGGAACACAAAGTGCTGCCGATATCACTCTTGCAGTAATGGGAAACCTCATCGACTCGTCAACACCTGGCGCTGCGGGCAAGGTAATGCGCCTTGCCGACAACGTGTTACGTATTGCCGACCCTGTTCTACGCCGTACGCGCGCGAAGGCGTAATTTGCCTTCTCGCAATGCTCTACATTGAGGGTATGGGTGTTTCTGTAAAGAAGAACTATTTCAACGGCTTGCGCGGTGCGCTGGAAGACATTGCTCGCGACGAATTTTGGCCAACGACTTTCGTTTCAGAGCCATCGGCACCTCCCGATGTGCATTGGCACGCGTGTGATGTGCACGGGTACGTCATTAGTGGCAACTCCACCATTCTCGATGGAGAAACAGGGCAGTGGCTATCGCTCTCGGCCGGGGACAAGCTCATTATTCCTGCAGGCGCACTACACATTGAAGGCGAGTCCGAGAGCACTGTTGTCTACGTCGTAGCAACGCGTGACCAGTTGCCATTCAAAGAAGTATTTCAACTACTCCCTGCAGATGACCCGCAACGCCCTCGTTAACTAGGGCTTCATTACTACCCAGCCACGGTTTTGTAGTTCCGCAGCAAGGTCGTCGTCGCTCAATTTTTTAAGTATGCGCTGTTCGGGTGTACTTTTCGCCGGCAAGCTTGCCGACTTCTTTTGAAATGAAGAGTGTTGTGGCGCAGCGGGTTCGCTATTGGGGAACTCTGCAGCGTCGTTGAGTTGGGTGATGAAAGCCTCTGCTTCATCTCGTGTGAATTTTCCACCTGCTTGACGCTGGTTGAAACCCATTGGGCCGCGCGCGTCGCGAAAATCGCTATGACCTGCTGCTTGAAGAAGGCTTAATAGCTCTTTGATCATTTGCATGGGAGCGGGTGGTCCTGAGGGTTGGCCAAATGCCATGGGGAACTGCTTTCATTTATTTTTTGTATCGCTATTGACTACACGTGCACACTACATCGGTGCTGTCACACGTTGAGTGCAAGCAATAACTGCACTGCGGGTCAGCTCATCTGTCGGTTACTTCAGCGAACACTCGTCGAGAAGTTCGCTGTAACGCGTCACCATTTTGTCGCTGTTTGTTATTTCATCAATGGTGAATTCGGTATAGAGCGCAGTAGCTACGCATTCGGCGTCGGTATTTGCTTCCGAGCGCATAATGAATGACATATCGCTTGATCGCCAAAAGATTTGCGAAGTGTCGTCTGTGGTGGGAAGCGAGTGTTTTACTTTTGTTCCCGGGTCGCAGGCCGTAACAGCAACGTGGTCATTAGAGAGTTTTACCTTCGCATTTGCGAGAGTTGATGTTTTTGCCCATGTTGTAAAAGCTGCAGAAATTTTCTGTGTTCCAGCGCTGGTTGAGCCAGCAACATTCATGGCGACACAAAATTTTCCTTTCCCGCTCTTGTCTTTTGCGCGGTATCCGGTGTAGTAGCCATTGCCCCACATGTCGCTCAATTGGAGAGCCTTGGGAGCACCAAGTGCTCTTGCGAAAAGAAAATAGATATCGAGTTGATTCAACTGGTCGCTCATTGTGTATTCATTTTTGCTCGGAACTTCAGGTGACTCAATTTCGGTAGGTTCTTCACCTGCAAAATACTTTGACGGCAAGATGATTTGCGCAAGCGAATGCGGTGGTTTCTTCACAAATGCATCGGTAATAGCTTGCTGACCTTTTTTCTTCAAGGCAGCAATAAACGTTGGGCCAAAAACATACGATGCCGATTGTTGTGCGCTGAGAACTTCTGGAACCGACTGCACCTTTGGGTCAGATGAAGAGGTGGTTTCTTTTTGGTATTGCTCAAGTTCCTTGTCGTCAAAGTTCTCTTCCACGTATTGGCTTTCAGCGGAATTGGCATGACCTTCAATCAGGGCTGTCATGGCAACCGACTCTTCGGAAGTGGTGTGGCGACGGTTAATGCGTGCTAGCCCAAATTCTTGGTCTTGAAGGGCGTGTGCCAACTCGTGTACGACAACAGCTCGTAGCGATGCCGAGAGTTTTCCGCCTTTCAGTGCTGCGGCGTCGCTGCGAATGACCATTTCGCGATCCGTTGGGGAATAGTAGGCAAGTGTATTTCCGGAGCTGAGATTATTGAGTGCGCTAAATGCATCAAATGACCCATTTGCCAAACCAAGCGTGCGCAAGAGTGCGCTGAAATCGGTGTAGCCCTGCTTGTCGTCTGCAGAGAGGTCGGCTGCGTCGTTCACCACAAGCTTGTTGAAATCTTTGTCGTTTAAAAAACGAGCATTCACGGGGTGCTGAAAGCTGTAACCCGTTTGCTTCTCAACAAAAGACGCAAGTGGCGCAAGCCGGGTGTCCCATTTGTCAGGCCAGTTGTATGCAAAGGGTTTCCACTCACCGAGCCCCCATGATCCTGCTGCGAGCACCAAGAGTGCACTGATGATAAGTGCACTTTGCTTTGTGCGTTGTTGGCGAGCCATCATTTTCTACTTGAACTAGTCGATGTCGAGCCATTGCGGTGCACGTGCGAGCAAGTCGAGGCTTACCTCGCGACACTTGTCGAGAATTTTGCAGAACCCTTCATCGCGCACGGCATAAACATCGGCAAGAGGAACGGGTACTCGAGATACCAAACTCAACGAGCGTTCGGGGGCATCGGTCACCGACGCAAAAGAGTCAATTGCGGAAACTTCAATAGGCAATTCAATGCCGCCGACACCAGCGAGTTCGGTCGCAAGTACCAAAAGGTCGGGTGGGCGAGTGAGCGGCGGAAGCGTCCACGTGAAGACCAGCTGAAATTGAAAATCTCCGGGTGGTTCATCGTCGGGATCATCGAGTTTCACGACCACGTCTTCAAAGCCAAGCAAAACTCGCGGGTCCACTTCAAGAGACATGTGAAGGTCAATAGGCCCACTGCAGGCTTCCTCAGGGTGGAGGTCAACTTCCCACATTTGACGCAATGAATAGGTCTCTACAAAATGGCGCTCATCGTGCACATGGAAACCATGGTCGACGGCATGGCTTTTCAGGTCAGAAACAAAGCCTGCAACGTCAATAACTGCCACGCCGTGACACTACCGTTACCTTGTGGCCGAACTCACTTCCGTACTCACGTCTTCATCTTCCGATGAGGAAATTCTTTTTGCGCTACGCCAAGGAGCCGGAATCGCTCAAGCGATGGCAAGCACCATTACCGATTGGTCATTTTCTGGTGCGGTGAGTGGCCAATACCGTGCCGATCTCTCGGTGAACGATGCGGTGCTGGGTGCCTTCAGCGGGTTTGGCTGTGGTGTGCTCTCTGAGGAAAGTGGCGTAACAGGATCGGTGCCCGCAACCCCGAGTGATCTTGGCGAGGGCTTGGTCATTGTGGTTGACCCCATTGACGGCAGTACCAATGCGAGCCGTGGAATACCTTGGTTCGCAACAGCGCTATGCGCAGTCGACCAGTACGGCCCGCGCGTTGCGGTAGTTGCCCAATTATGTGCGCCCTATGTTGAGTACGTCGCCATTCGCGGTAAGGGTGCATGGCGAAATGGGGTAGCGCTCACCGCTCGCACCGAGCGCCCCATGGCCGAGTCGGTCATTGGTGTATCGGGTCCGCCACCAGACGTGCGCCCATGGTGGCAATTTCGGGCGTTGGGTTCTGCTGCCCTCGACCTGTGTTTGGTGGCCGAAGGGGCCCTCGACGGGTACCTCGACTGCGATACACATGGGGTCTGGGACTATTTGGCTTCCCTGCTCATTTGTCAAGAAGCTGGTGTTCTCATGGTCGATGCATTTGGGCGGGAACTCTGCCACTTCAGCCATACCGAGCGGCGAACGCCGGTGGCGGCCCGAGGAGGAGCCAATCTTCAGGCGCTATGCGACCTGCGCAAATCTTCTTTTTGATCTATGGTATGAAAATGAAACTTCATTTAAAGGTGATCGCCACAGCTTCTCTTTTCGTTTTCGCTGCCTGTGGTGGCGGCGGCGGGGGCGCCTCAACAGCGGGCCCCGAAGTGACGGTTCCCGAAGCAACAGGTACGTCGCAAGACACAGGCCTTGCTCCGAACCCCAACGGTTTTGCATTTCCGAACTTCGGTTCAGCAGGTACGCCAGAGGTGTTTGGTGAAACAGATCTTGTTTCTATGTTTGGTGCAACCCCCGACATTTGTGTTGACGGTATTGCCGACCCATGCAAGCCAACGGCAGAGGCTGCTGCATGGGCCCGCATGGTGAACGACTCGCGTGCTGCGGGTCACTGTGAAGGTTTCGCTGTTCTCGCTGCTGCGCGTTTCTCTCAAGCGGTGAAGCCAAATGCGGTTGAACTTTTAAACCAAGGCGATGTAACCCATGGCATCATGCGCGCATTTGCTACTCAGTTCCTCAAAGAAACGCAAGACGAAACAAACAAGTGGGCAAAGAAATCGATTAAAGAAAAAGTTGCTGCACTAGAAGCATCGTTCGCTAAGAAAATTGTTGGCTACAGCCTTGGTGTGTACACCGACGAAGGCGGCCATGCAGTGTTGCCGTATGCCGTGGAATACGAAACTGCCGATTTAGCAAAAATCAAAATCTACGACTCCAACTGGCCTGGCCAAGAGCGTTTCGTCAAGGTAGATCTTGCCGCGGGTACGTGGGAGTTCTCGTTTGCCGGGGCCGACCCAAATAACGACCCCAATGCATGGAAGGGGAAGTCAAAAGATATCGACATCACCTCAATGGATACTCGTGCATCGGCTACTTGCCCCTTCTGCGGCGACAAGAGTGCAGTGCAGACGTCGCTTCTGGTTGTGCGTTCCGCATTGCCGAACTGGAAAATTGAAACAGCCGACGGCGTGCTCACTCCAGGCTCAAATGAAATAGGCAATAGCAGTGTGCGCCCATTGCGTTCTTCTTCTGCTGGCCCAGCAACCGATGCTCCTACCGACTACATCGTTTCCATTCCCGACGACAAGCCAGCAAAGTTCACTTTGCCCTCGGCAACACGCATCTCGGGAATCACTTCAAAAGTTGCGGTGCAAATTGATACCCCGGGGTCTGCAGACACCACCATTGATCTCAGCAGTGATGCAGTGTCAACCAACAACCCTGAAGTAGTGCTCACTCTTGCCGATGGCAACTTGGTGGGTTCGTCAAACGGCGACAACAACTCTGTTACCTCTTCTGGTGATGCAGTGAAAATTGTTGTTGATGGCGCAAATGGAACTCCAGTAACTGTTGATGTTAATGCCGATGCTGCAGCAGTTGATGTGCGTACTCCAGGACGTGACGGTGTTGATGTAAACACCAACTACGAAGTAGTAACACAAACTTCAGACACACAGGTTGAACGAAAAGTAGTGGGCACCAATGGTAAAGAGACCATCACCACTGAAGATGGTCAACTCGACAGCACCAAGGTAGAAAACGCACTGCCCGATGCGTTGAAGGCACCTGCAGTAAAGGGCGCCTTGCCCGACGCAGCTAGCCGCGCACTTGATGCCGGCACTGCAGCAACCACAACCACAACTACTTCAGTAGCTGTTGGTCCAACCACCACGGTGAAGAAGACAACATCAAGCACGTTGAAGCCAACAGCAACAACTGCACCACAAACAGCAACAACCGCCCCGAAGGTAGCGCGTGCTTCGGTACGTGTTGATGTGAACGTTGACGGATGGAGCCTCGCAGCCAGCGACCCAGCCTCGTCGGGCTTTAGTGCCAACCTCTCCGGTTCCACCGGAGCCATTCAAGATGGCATCAACTGCGACTCGGTGGGTTGCCTAGAAGGAACCGCCGCTGACGTCTTGGCAAGCGGTACCGACCCGGCGACGGGGGCAGCAAGCACCACAACCCTGCAGTTCAAAATGTCTGGGGTGGCTTCTGCATTCGATGTCCGCTGTGGAAATGCTGGCAGTTGGGTGAAGGCATCGCAGGCTGGTGGTGGGTTCTCGGCCACGTGCTCATTTAGCAACGTGACGACCGATGAGACCGTCTACGTTCGCGCCTAGACACCTATAAATCTTTCCGTAGCCGCCGGCGCCTTGCATTGTCGACGTTTCTGAGTAAAACTCAATTTAATGTTAAACGTAACACCTTTCCCCCTTCGCTTGGCCGCCGCATTTGTTCTCGTCGTCGGCCTCTTAAGTTTCTCTGCGTCGCCTTCCGTTGTGCAGGCCGATGCCGGTGAATCGCTCGCAGCGGGACGCGCTGTAGCTGGCTCATTGTCGGGCGGTTCGTATCACACGTGTCTTGCAAAAAATGGGAACGTATATTGCTGGGGTTTTAACAATAATTTCCAACTAGGCGATGGAACAACAACTGATCGAAATACCCCGCAGATGGTAAACGGTTTAACTTCACCAACTTCTGTTGCAGCTGGCGGAACTCAATCGTGTGCAGTGCAATCTGATGGCTTGCTGTTGTGCTGGGGAAATCAGGCTGTCTATTCGATGCCAATGTCGGCCCCCACAAAAATCCAAAAAATATCTGGAGATTATGTATCTGGAGATTTAACCGAAGTGCGTTTTGTCGACATCGGTGGTAATTCCACGGG
>CAMBPP010000058.1 GCA_945869715.1 Bifidobacterium breve | reverse complement strand
CCAACCGATGAAACGGTTGAGGCAATCATGCCGGTGTCGAATGCTTGACGAATATAAGGGAACATCGCGCGCACGCGGTCGAGCAATGCCTTGTGGTCGAGCGTTGAGAAGTCGGGACGTGTTGCACGTAAGTTGTCGGCCATTACTTTGTCGCGGTCGAGCTCGGGGAACGATGGCGTGCTGAGGGTCCACGCGGCGGTCTCTCCTAATTTTGCAGCATGCTTTTCCGACTCGTGCCATGGCTCTGCTTTGTATGGCGGAACAATTTGGCGGTCATCGAAGAAAGCTTTGTCAACAATTTCTGGCGATGCACCTGGCATACGCGCACCGAACAAGCGAATGTACGACAGTGGGTTGTAGACATACCCACCAAACACACCAAACATGGTGGGGTCAGCTGGGTTCTCTACTTCGTCCCAGTCGAGAACGCCCATTTCGGTGTAAGCATCAACTAATGCGCGGCCAAGGCCCTCTCGCAAGTAGGTAGAAGCGAAAAACGGTGAAGCTGGGTCGGGAAATACGTCGGCCGCGTTACCGCGGGTCCATGCTGGGAAACGTACGCCTGGGTCTGTGTCAATAATCCAACGGTCCATAGGTTCTGAGCATATTCTCACGACGCCAATTTCAAGCAATTGACCTCAAATGAAACACAGTTCTATGAGATGGAAGTACCGAAAAGCTTCCCTACTGCCATGGTGAGACCGATTGCAACAAGCCCACCAAGAACAACGCGCACAATAGGGCGCACTGGGTGTGCTCCACCTGCACGGGCACCGGCAGCCCCAAGGCCAAGCAGCGCCACCACCACAATTGCAAGCGTCACCACAATGCGATTACTGGTTGACGAAATAGCGATGGCAACGAGCGGCACAGCAGCACCAACAGCAAAAGCAGCCGCGGAACCCACCATTGCTTCAATGGGCTGAGCACGCGAATGCTCGGAAATTCCGAGTTCTTCTGCGAGGTGAATTTTCAATGCATCACCAGCAGTGAGTTCTTCCGCAACTTGACGCGCCAGAACTGGGCTCAAACCTTTGTGCACATAAATCGCGGTGAGTTCCTCGAGTTCATGCTCGGGAACATTGGCAAGTTCCCACTTTTCTTTGGCAATATTCGCATCTTCAGCATCTCGTTGTGAGCTCACGGAAATGTATTCGCCAAGCGCCATTGAGGCTGCACCGGCAACGAGACCGGCAAGCCCCACGGTCAGAATTGCACTACGTGAGGCATTGGCAGCAGCCACTCCAAGAACTAAACAGGCCGTGGAAATAATGCCGTCGTTTGCGCCAAGCACCACTGCCCGCAACAAGCCGATTCGCGTTCCGCCGTGACCTTCATTGTGAGTTGCCATATCCAAAGGTTAGTGCAGGAACTTCTCTCCATGCCGAGTACAACCCCGTGTTGTGCACGGTTTAGTGTGTTGGTTATGGAAGTACGGGGTTTGCACCATGTCAATGTCAATGTTCGCGATCTCACTGAGGCGCTCGACTTCTATGTACAGGGCCTCGGTTTCGAACCTTTTCACCGGCCCGAAATGCAAATACGTGGCGGATGGCTCAAGATGGGCCCACACGAACTGCACATCATGGAAGTTGCCAACATTGTTCCCGACAAGAAGCAGCACTTTGCACTTCTGGTGAACAGCGTTGATGATGCATGCAAAGAGTTAGACGAAAAGGGCATTTCTTTTCGCCGTATTACCAATACCGATGGCCGTAGCGACCAGTTATTTCTCCACGACCCCACCGGTAACCGTATTGAAATTCAGGAATAACTCATGAGCAACCAACTTGTTATCGATTCTTTGCAACGCCGCATGAAGGCAATGCATTCGCTGTACCACGATGCAACAAGCACAATGACTGTTGAGCAAGTCAACCATTTTGAACGCGAAGGTGTAGTGCCCATTGCCTTTTGTCTCTTTCACATTGTGAACATGATTGACGCCTCTTTCATGTTGATGACCGGGGCAATGCCCATTTGGAATGACGAGTGGGCTAGCCGAGTGCAAATGAGCATCAATGATCACGGCAAACATCGCACAGTTGATGAAATGGTGAACCAGCGCATTGGCAACTACCCCGAGTTCATTGCTTATATGAACGAGGTGTTTACCCGCACAGAGAAGTGGCTAGAAACACTTGACCCTGCCGAACTAGAGCGTGTTGTTATTTCCCGCCCCTTCCCGCCACAAGTTGCGAGCACCTACTCTGCACGCGTGGCAGGCGAAGTTGGCATCACTTTGCTCGATGCCACCGAGTGTTGGATCTACCAACACGGTCTACGCCACATGGGCGAAATTGAGCATGCCCGAGGCCTTGTTGGCCTGCAGGGAATGACATCTTGAAATGAGTTTTTGGCGTACCATTTCTTTATGAGCGAAGAAATGACTGTGCCGCAACAAACCATCCAGCGGGAATGCGACCTCTCTGAGCAGTGCATTCATTGCGGAGCACGGATGCGCCAAGAACATGCGCACTACCGTTGCCCACAATGTGGCAACCGCGATGCGTGCTGCGAAGGTATTTACTAAATCAGCTCGCGAGTGCGGCAGCAATAGCCTGCGCACCGGCAAGGAAATCTTGACGTGCCTGTGCGTTCAATACGCCATAGGCAGGAGCAACGAGTTTGTCGGTCAGTTCTTCAGCAGCCACCATGCGAGCACGAAGATCATCGTCAATCACTGGAGCATCGGCTTCGGTCCAGCCAAACATCTTGATGTCGTTCGGACGCTTCACGAAGTGAGCAGTTTTTGAATCGATACCCATTGCACGCAACGCCAACAAGTGTGCGCTGCCACGGAATTCTCTGAGCACTGTTACCAACTGCATCGCACGACCAGGAAGATCGCTCACCAAAGGCTCTGTTTTAATGGCCGCATATAGCGTTAAGCCATCGGGGTCGGCTGCATTGTTGACCGCATCGGCTGCTGCAACAAAAGCAGCGAGGCCAGCGACATTGCTCAACTTATTGCGACCATGTTCTGCGCAGCATTCCAAGTGCGCCTTGCCTGCAACGCGTGGTGCAACTTTCGCTTTGGCGCTTTCCCATGCTCCACCAGAAACTGCTGGGTTGAAATAACCAAAAGCGGAAGCCAATGCGGCTCCATCGCAGTCGCCGAGCGGGCCACCGCGACCCGCAACATAGAACTGCATGCCGTCGAGGCCGAGTTCTGCACCTTTAGCTACTGTGTGATCCGCGAAGTAATACGCCCAACCCGAGTTGCCAATAACGGGGCATGCTTCACGAACAAAATCTTCTGTGGACATCTGTGTTGCGCTCATGGCCCAACATTAGTGCGTCAGAGAGTTATCTCTTATACCGCACATTCCGAGTCGCCAACAGCGGCAACGAATGGGCCCGTCTCGCCGTAGTCGATGTAGAAGTCTGGGTTTTCGCTAGGCGCTGGGAAGTAATCGAGGTCGCGAAGTTCATCGGCAACTTTGTCGACTCCCCCAACGCGGTCCATCCATGTGCGGAATGTTTCGCCAGCAAAACGCTCACCAGCAAACCTGCGCACTACTCGCGCAACTGCTTCAGGTGCTGCCTTTGCAGGAACACGAAGTGCCTTTTCACCAAAGTGAATTTGCTCTTGACCCACGTAGCCACCAAGCAACATCTGATACCCGGGTGCCGACTGCCCATGTGCACGGCGCTCTGCACCGAAGAATCCGATGTCGGAAGCATGGTGCTGACCACAGCTGTTTGTGCACCCAGAAATATTGATGCGAATTCCGCCAACTTCGGCAAGACCTTGAGCTTCAAGTTCATCGCCGATTGCCTTAGCCAAACCACGCGATTGTGTAACCGCAATGTTGCAGGTGTCGGCACCAGGGCATGCCACTACGTCGCGGGCAAGTTCTGCACCTGGGCGGGCCATACCAATGGCATCGAGGCGATCGTAAAGTACGCGCAACTTCGCTTCAGTGAGGTTACGGAATACAACGTTTTGACGGTTCGAAAGTCGAATGTCTGCGCTGAGCTCACGTTGCATTGCTGCCAACGCTGTGAACTGGCTTGAAGTGATGTCGCCCAACTCGGCGTAAGCAATTGCAGAAATGGTTCCGTTAGCAGTACCGCGAATAACGCTTGTTTGCACCCAGCGGTCAAAGGGGTCACGAGCTGTCATTTCAACGCGCACGCCTTGGCCCATTGTTGTAACTTCGCCACTAGTTGCCTTGCCAGCAGCTTTGTCGCCAGCGGCAACAACTTCTGGTGGAATTCCACCTGGCCACGATGACGAAGCAGGAAGCGTGAGACGAACTTTTTGCACGCGACGGCGAACTTCGTCGATACCAAGGGTGTCGACAAGCCATTTCATACGGGCACGCAACTTGTTGTCGCGATTACCAGCCTGGTCGAACACGCGAAGAGCAGCTTCAATAGTTGGCATGAGATCTTCACGTGATGTGAAATCTTCCAGTGCCAATGCGGGGTGTGGTGTTGCACCCAAACCACCAGCAATGAAAATACGGAAGCCCTGTTCTAATGAACCATCTTCGTTAGTGCGTGTGGTTGCAACCACGCCCACGTCGTTGAACATTGCTTGGCCACAGTCGGTGGCGCAACCAGAGAAGTTCACTTTGAATTTACGAGGCAAACGCTGACCCAATGGGTTACGCACAAAATGGCGGAAAACAGCTTCGGCCCAAGGCGTTACATCGAGGTGTTCGTGTGGGCATGCCCCAGCAAGATGGCACGCCATGACGTTGCGCACGGTGTCGCCACAGGCTTCACGCGATGTGAGATGCACTGCGGCAAGGTGACGCAAGAGTTCAGGCATACGACTGAGCTCAACAAAGTGGAACTGAATATTTTGACGGGTCGTAATGTGGCCCCAGCCGCGCGAGAACTCGGTAGACAAATACGCCATGAGGTCGAGTTGTTCAGGAGTGATGGTTCCGGCGGGCAACTTGATGCGCACCATTTGGTTTGTGCCACCTTGGCGCTGACCATAGACACCATTGTTCAAACGCATGACGCGGAAAACATCTTCACTAATTTCACCGGCGAGATATTGCTCAATTGCTTTTTCAAAGCGATCGATATCGGCCATTTGTTCAGCATCAAGGTCGCGCGGTGCTGCAATGACTGGTGGAATTCCCACGAGGTGCCTCCAAATGGCCAAGTGACGGTGCCGAGCGAAACCCGACTAACTGAGTCAACATTATCGGGAATAGGCCCCGAGGGCAATGCCTGCGACCGAAAAGACCCGAAAATGCCTAGAGGCCGGGGTCTTCTCCTATTTCGCGCAGTGCATCACGCAAAGCGCTGCGCAACCGACGCACATGTTCCGCACTGAGGTGAGCAACAAGACCCGTGCCAGGCGACCCCACCTCTTCGGTGGTGAGCACCACTCGGGGCTCGGCATCGTCATAGTCGTCGCAAATAGCCACTGCCCATGAGATACGCATTGCATCGTCGTCACCTGCAGGAACATCGGAGCTTGTCATGGGGTAATCGTCAATGGAACGTCGCATGTCACACAGCGTTTCACATTTTGAACCACATTTGTGCATCTCAGGTCATGCACAATATATGGGTGACTCTTCAAAACATTCTTGGCATTGTTGCCTCCATCATGTCAATGCTGTTCATTTGGCCTCAAGTGATTCTTGTGTATCGCAACAACACGGTTGAGGGCCTCTCACCCCTCGGGGCATTGCAAGGAATCTGCGGGTCAACACTATGGAGCGTTTACGGCTTATCGCGCAGCGACGTGGCAGTGGGTGGCTCTAACTTTCTGATCGTCGTTGCTTTGGCTCTACTCGCACAGGCAATGGTGAAGCACGGAACACTCCCCGCTTCGCGCCTCTATGTCACCATTTTTACAATTACCGCATTCTCATTCATATGCGTTTCGGTTTCTCCAGGGGTCACTGGATTCATTGCTTTTGTTGTGGGCGCATCATCGGTCTTGCCTCAGACCTTCACCTCAGCAAAATCTGACGACCTCAGCGGTGTATCGCTTCCTACCTATGTTCTTCTCTTTTTCACCGCTGTTGCGTGGTCTGCATACGGATTCATCGTTGAAGATGCCCTTGTTGTATTGCCGAACGTCGTTGTGATTCCTTGTGCCATCTTCATCGGGGCAAAAATTATTCGTACCCGCAAGACCAATGTGAAAACATTGGTCGATGTCGCTTGAAACCGAGTACTCCCCTAGTTCGGTAGCCCACCACAGCGTGCCGTGGTATATCGAACACTATGAAGTAAAGAGTTCTGCCGCCAGAAATGCGCTTGGTGACAACCTGCAAAAGGTTTCTTACGGAACCCATGAAGATGAATACTTGCTTCTCGCTGAACACTCTCCCAAAGCTCCCCTGCTTGTCTTTATTCACGGTGGCTACTGGAAGGCTCTTTCTGCAGATGAATGCTGCATGTGGGCAAGTGATGCTCTTGCTCAAGGAATCAGCTTTGCCAGCATCAACTACACGTTGGCCCCACGGGCTACCCTTTCTCACATTGTTCAACAATGCCGCACCGCAGTGCAGTGGCTCCAGCAGCACTCCGCTCTCGCCCCTTGCAGCACAGTGGTATCGGGGTCATCGGCAGGTGCTCACTTAGCGGCAATGTGTAGCACTGCAGACCCCAACAACAATTTCATTACCGGTGCAGTTCTTTTGAGTGGCGTGTATGACCTTCGGCCACTGCTGCAGACAACAGTTAATGACCCCTTGCAACTCACCGAAAATGACGCCGTCAAGCTGAGCCCACAACTACACCCGGTCTCGCCTATCAAAAACGTGGTTGTTGCGTGGGGCGAACACGAGACCGCATCCTTTAAAACGCAAAGTCGCAATTACGCACACCACCTCACTGAAGGTGGCTGCAACGTTGTGCAATATGAAGCAGAAGAACGCGATCACTTCAATTTGATCTACGATCTTGTGACGCCAGCAACGCCTCTTGGCGAGGCAACGCTTCAATTACTTCACTCGTAAAGGAAACCATTCGGCCATGTCGCTGAACTCATACTTTGCACAAGCAGAAAATTTTGACGCTGCAAACCCACTTGCGGCGGCACGTCTTCTTTTTGATCTACCCGATGACCAGCGCTACTTTCTTGGCAATTCGCTTGGCCCACTCACGCACACCGCTCGCGAAGCAGTGAGTCAAACTGTTGACTCTGAGTGGAAAACAGGTTTGGTGCGCACATGGCACGACGGCGACTGGTTCGACCTTGCCACTGCAACGGGTAACAGAATTGCCCAAATTATTGGTGCGCCAAGCGACAGCGTGATTGCAGGCGACTCCACTTCAATTGCTCTTTTTAAAGTGCTCTCTACTGCGGTGCAAAAAAATGCCACCCCAACACGCAATGTGTTGCTGTGCGATATTAATAATTTCCCAACAGATCGTTATGTTGCCCGCAGTGTTGCAGACCTTTTTCATTTGAGATACGAAGAGTGTGCTGTTTCAGAAATAGCAGATCGCCTCAAAGAAAACATTGCAGTTGTTACTGCCTCAATGATTGACTTTCGCTCTGCAGAAATTCACGATGTTGCTTCCATCACCGCAGCCGCACATGCTGTCGGAGTGCTCACAGTGTGGGATCTTGCACACGCTGCGGGAGTTATTCCCTGCGATGTTGAGCGTCACGGTATCGATTTTGCAGTTGGTTGTGGGTACAAATATATGAATGGCGGGCCAGGTGCTCCAGCATTTATGTATGTTGCCCCACATCTTCTTGCAGAAGCAGAGCAACCCATTCCTGGTTGGTTCGGGCACGATGCTCCCTTTGCATTCGAAGACACATACAGACCCGCGCAAGGCATCGCACGTTTTGCTAGTGGCACTACCAATATCTTGTCGATGAAGGCCTTACATGGTGCATTGGAAGTTTTTGAACAATTCCCCATTTCCTCTATTCGCGCTGGCTCCATTGCGCTTGGCGACTTCTTCATTGCAGGGTTCGATGAGCATCTGTCTGCGAGCGGGTTCTCATTAGGTTCTCCTCGCAATAGCACTGCTCGTGGCGGGCATGTTGCGCTACTCCACGACAGAGCTGAAGCACTGACCGCAGAACTCATCAGTGACGGTTTCATTGTTGATTTTCGCCCGCCCAATGTCATCCGTATTGCTCTGAGCCCATTGTTCTTGCGCTTTAACGACATGGCTGCGCTCATTGGGCGCCTGCACGGCGCCCTATAACTTCCCCCTCGCAGGAACCCACACGGCCTGAGTAGCGTTGACGCATGGCAACAATTTTGGCTCACATTACGGTTCAAGACGGCAAAGAAAAAGAGTTTGAAGAGGTGCTTGCACGTCTCTGGAACTCGACACATGACAATGAAGATCATGTGCTGCGATACGAATACTGGCGTGGTGCGGAAAAGAATCAGTACTACGGGCTCTTGTCGTTTAATGACTACAACGGATTTCTGGAACACCAGACCTCAGATCATCACGAGACCGATGCCAAATTGCTCACGCATCTGTTCACTGATTTTCGCGTTGAATGGATTGACCCCATTGCCACGGCATCGCCACTTCCTGAAACAAATATGCAGCCACTCCCCGCCGATGCCGGTGACCTGTGGAAGGCATACCACGAGCGCATGCCAGCTGCAGTTGCAACATGGTGGCTAGCGCTTCGTGCCCTCAATAAGAAATCGTGACGAAAATGAGGTTACTCACCTCCAATGACGGCACAATATTGACGTGACTGTTTCCGATATTTTCGATGCCACCCAGTGGGATGACG
>CAMBPP010000057.1 GCA_945869715.1 Bifidobacterium breve | reverse complement strand
GAGAGTCACTATTTCTGTTGTTGGCGGCATTGCCGATGTGCGACTGAATCGTCCCGATAAGCGAAATGCCCTCGATGGTGCAATGTTCGCGGGTCTTGTTGAAGCCGGAGATGAGTTAAAGGCACGCAAAGATGTGCGCGTTGTGGTCTTGTCGGGCGAAGGTTCTTCGTTTTGTGCTGGGCTCGACTTCGGCTCCTTTCAGCAAATGGCCGGTGGGGCAAGTGAAGGCAATCGTGAACCTCGTGCGTCAGATATGCAAGACGGTCGCATCACACATCTCGGACAACAGGCCGCATGGGCATGGCAAGAGATTCCGGTTCCTGTCATTGCGGCGGTGCATGGGCATGCGCTGGGCGGAGGCATTCAAGTTGCCCTCGGCGCCGACATTCGTATTGTGCACCCCGACACGCAAATGTCGGTACGTGAAGTGCACTGGGGTCTTGTCCCCGACATGACAGGAACATTGGTGCTCAGCCGTTTGGCCCGCCCCGACGTGGTGAAAGAACTCGTGTTCACCGCTCGCGTCTTTACGGGCAAAGAGGCCTTCGAACTTGGTTTGGCCACGCGCCTTTCGGCGACGCCATTTGACGATGCCATGGCGATGGCTCAGGAAATTGCCGACCGCAGCCCCGATGCCATACGCGGCTCGAAAGAATTGCTGAATCGCCTCTTCGCAGCGGGAGCCGCTGAGCAATTTGCCGAGGAGCGCCGGGTCATTGGCTCGCTCATCGGCAAGGTCAACCAAGTGGAAGCCGTCACAGCGAACTTCGAAAAGCGGAAAACCGCTTTTATTGACCCTGCCTAGGGCGATAGCATTAAAACACTGAGCCAGCGTCGTCTCGGTGGAGAATAATCCAGCAGTTCTCGGTGCGAAATGTCGCGATTTGCGTGACACACGGCGCCGAGAACCCTTACAAGTCATTGGAGACTGTTCGTGTCGACGCACAACTCACATTTCTATCCCGCTGCACGTGGTCTGTACGACCCTCGTTTTGAGCACGATGCCTGCGGCGTATCTTTCGTTGCGCAAATGAAGGGCATTGCAAGCCACAACATCGTGCGACTCGGCATTGGTGCTTTGTGCAACATGGAACACCGCGGTGCAACTGGCGCAGAAGCCGACACTGGCGACGGTGCGGGCATTCTCATTCAAGTTCCCGATGCATTTTGTCGTGCGGTTGCAGGTGTTGAACTGCCTGCTGCTGGCGCATACGGCGTGGGCTTGGCGTTCATGCCACAAGGCGCAAGCGAAGTTGCTCTAGCTGCAACACGTATTGAAGCGATCTTTGCAGAATCACAGTTGCGGGTACTTGCGTGGCGTGATGTGCCGGTGAACCCATCGTGCCTTGGCGCAACAGCGCTTGCAGTAATGCCAACCATGCGTCAAATATTTGTGAGCGACGCACAAGGTGCAAGTGGTATTGAACTTGATCGCAAATTGTTTATTGCACGTAAGCGCGTAGAGCACGAATTACCTGAAGAGTTGTCAACATATTTTCCTTCGTTGTCGGCACGTACTTTGGTGTATAAAGGAATGTTCACGACGCCAGAGCTTGGTGAATTCTTTCCCGACTTGTCTGACGAACGCATGGAGTCGGCTCTTGCGTTGGTTCACAGTCGTTTTAGTACCAACACGTTTCCTTCGTGGCCACTTGCGCACCCGTACCGCTTCATTGCTCACAACGGTGAAATCAATACGGTGCAAGGCAACCGCAACTGGATGCGCACACGTGAGTCGTTGCTCTCGAGCGATCTTCTTCCCGACCTAGAAAAAGCATTCCCCATTTGCACCGTTGGCGGATCCGACTCCATGTCATTCGACGAAACTTTGGAAGTCATTCACCTCGCTGGGCGTTCATTGCCGCACGCCGTTCTCATGATGATTCCTGAGGCATGGCAAAACAACGATCGCATGGATGCGAAAAAGCGTGCTTTCTATGAGTATCACGGCTCGCTCATGGAGCCATGGGATGGCCCAGCAAGCGTTGCCTTCACCGATGGAACGGTCATTGGCGCAGTTCTCGACCGCAATGGTTTGCGTCCGAGCAGGTACTGGGTCACAGACGACGACCTCGTAGTGATGGCAAGTGAGTCGGGCGTGCTCGATATTGCTCCTGAGCGAGTGGTGAAAAAAGGCCGCTTGCAACCTGGACGCATGTTCCTCATTGACACCGCACAAGGTCGCATTATTGACGACGACGAAGTGAAGTCAGAACTTGCTGCAATGGCCCCTTATGAAGAGTGGGTTGCACAAGGAATGGTGAAACTCGAAGACCTTCCTGAACGTGAACATATTGTTTATGGGCACGACAGTGTGTTGCGCCGTCAACAAATGTTTGGTTACACACACGAAGAGTTGAAAATTATTGTGGCGCCAATGGCGAAAGGTGGACTTGAGCCACTTGGCTCAATGGGTACCGATACACCTATTGCCGTGTTGTCGAAGCGACCACGTTTGTTGTTCGACTACTTCCAGCAGTTGTTTGCTCAAGTAACCAACCCGCCGCTCGATGCCATTCGTGAAGAAGTGGTTACTGCTGTGAGCCGTACAGTAGGGCCAGAAGCAAACCTTCTTTCTGCAGGGCCAGAAGCATGTCGACAACTCGCCATGCCTTTCCCCATCATTGACAACGACGACCTAGCACGCATTATTCACATCAATGACGATGGCAATTTGTCGCATCTGAAGTCAGCTGTTATCTCTGGTCTCTTTCGTGTCAGTGGCGGCGGAGAAGCGCTGCGTGAAGCACTCACACGTGTACGCAGTGAAGTAGAAGATGCAATTGACGATGGCGCGCGAATCATTATTTTGTCTGACCGCAACTCAGATGAAATTCACGCGCCTATTCCATCGTTGCTGATGACGAGCGCTGTTCACCATCATCTCATTCGCCAGAAAAAGCGCACGCTTGTTGGCCTGATTGTGGAAACAGGCGATGCCCGAGAAGTACACCACATGGCATTGCTCATTGGTTTTGGTGCAGCTGCAATTAACCCGTACCTCGCTTTTGAATCAATTGACGACATGATTCTGAGTGGAGAGGGCATTGGGCTACATGGTCTTGGAGGCATTGATGCTGGCAAGGCACGCAAGAACTACATCAAGGCGTCGGGCAAGGGTGTTTTGAAGGTGATGTCAAAGATGGGTGTGTCAACGGTTGCGTCGTACACCGGAGCACAAATCTTCGAAGCCATTGGCTTGTCAAGCGAACTGGTTGACGAGTTCTTCACCGGAACGGTTTCTCGTCTGGGTGGTATTGGGCTGAACGAAATTGCAATGGAAGCTGCTGCACGTCATGGTGCTGCGCATCCTTCGCGTCCTGAAGAACGCTCGCATCGCATGTTGGAATTAGGCGGCGAGTATCAGTGGCGTCGCGAAGGTGAGTTTCATCTCTTTAACCCCGAGACGGTGTACCGCCTGCAGCACAGTACGCGTTCAGGTCGCTATGACTTGTTCAAAGAGTACACAGCAGCAGTAGACGACCAATCTCGTAATCTTGCAACTTTGCGTGGGCTCTTTCATTTGAAAACTGGAGTACGACCTGCAGTACCCATGAGCGAAGTGGAATCGGTCAGCGACATTGTTGCTCGTTTCTCTACAGGCGCAATGAGTTACGGCTCTATTTCTGCTGAAGCGCATGAAACTTTAGCTATTGCAATGAACCGCATTGGCGGCAAGAGCAACACCGGTGAAGGCGGCGAAGACTCAGAGCGCTTTACCCCAATGGCAAACGGCGACTCAAAGCGCTCGGCCATTAAGCAAGTTGCTTCAGGTCGTTTTGGTGTAACGAGTGAATACCTCGTGAACGCCGACGATATACAAATCAAGATGGCACAAGGCGCCAAGCCTGGTGAGGGTGGGCAACTTCCTGGTTACAAGATATATCCATGGATAGCAAAAACAAGGTACAGCACCCCTGGGGTAGGTCTCATTAGTCCACCTCCACACCACGACATCTATTCCATTGAAGATCTCAAACAACTCATTCATGACCTGAAGAACTCAAACCCAGCTGCGCGTATACATGTGAAGTTGGTTGCAGAAGTAGGCGTAGGAACAGTTGCTGCAGGTGTGAGCAAGGCAAAGGCCGACGTGGTGCTTATTTCAGGCCACGATGGTGGCACAGGTGCATCTCCATTGACCTCACTTAAGCACGCTGGTGCTCCGTGGGAACTTGGCCTTGCTGAAGCGCAACAAACATTGATGCTCAATGGCTTGCGTGACCGCATTGTTGTGCAAGCTGACGGTCAAATGAAAACCGGCCGCGACGTAGTAATTGCTGCGTTGCTGGGTGCTGAAGAATTTGGCTTTGCAACAGCGCCGCTTGTGGTAAGTGGTTGCATCATGATGCGTGTTTGCCATCTCGATACATGCCCAGTAGGTATTGCAACACAGAACCCTGAATTGCGTGCGCGCTTTAGCGGCAAGCCAGAATTCGTGACGAACTTCTTTGAATTTATTGCTGAAGAAGTTCGCGAGTATTTGGCAGCGATGGGATTCCGCAGTATTCAAGAAGCAGTTGGCCACGTTGAATTCATCGATGCAGTTGAAGCAGTAGATCACTGGAAAGCAGAAGGGCTCGATATTTCGCCACTTCTCGCCGTGCCAGAGAACCCTTACAATCAAACAATGCATCACAGCGTGATGCAAGAGCATGGTTTAGATGAAGCGCTCGATATGCAACTCATTGCTGCGAGTAAAGACGCTTTGGAAAAAGGAACTCCTGTGCAGTTGTCTTTCCCCATCCGCAACGTCAACCGAACTGTTGGCACCATGTTGGGTAGTGCTCTGACGAAGAAGTGGGGTGGTGCTGGCCTAGCCGATGCCACTATTGCTATTGAATTCACTGGCTCTGCGGGTCAATCTTTTGGTGCATTTGTGCCACGCGGCATTGAAATGCGACTCGTTGGCGATTCGAATGACTACTTAGGTAAAGGCTTGTCGGGTGGGCGACTCATTGTTCGCCCAAGTGATGCAGCAACATTTGTTGCTGAAGACAACGTCATTGCTGGAAACGTCATTGGCTACGGCGCAACAAGTGGAGAAATTTACTTGCGCGGCATGGTGGGCGAGCGATTCTGTGTGCGCAACTCTGGTGCGACAGCCGTTGTTGAAGGTGTTGGCGACCACGGTTGTGAATACATGACCGGTGGTCGTGTGTTGGTGCTTGGTGCCACAGGCCGCAACTTTGCTGCAGGTATGTCGGGTGGAGTTGCCTATGTTTACGACCGCGACGGAGAATTTGCGTCGCGAGTGAACTATGAACTTGTTGAAATTGAACCACTTGACGACGCCGACCTGGAATGGTTGAAGTCAACAATAGAAAAACATGTGGAGTACACAGGTTCGGAAGTAGGGCAACGCCTCTTGAATTCATGGAATGTGGAAACATCAAAAATTCGCAAGGTAATGCCACGTGATTACCGCAATGTTCTTGGGGCAATTGCTCAGGCAAAGTCTGAGGGTCTGAATGAGGAAGAAACCAACAAACGAATCATGGAGGTAGCCCATGGGTGAGGCAACAGGATTTTTGAAGTGGGACCGTCAAGGCCCGCAACGCCGCTCGGTTCCGGTTCGCTTGCGCGACTGGAAAGAGGTGTACGAGCCTTTCGACAAGGAAGCGCTCAAGCATCAAGCAGGTCGATGCATGGACTGCGGTATTCCTTTTTGCAACAACGGGTGTCCACTTGGCAACCTCATTCCCGACTGGAATGACTTGGTGTATCGCAATCATTGGCGCGATGCCATTGACCGCTTGCATGCCACCAACAACTTCCCTGAATTCACGGGTCGGCTGTGCCCAGCACCGTGCGAGTCGGCATGTGTTCTTGGCATTAATGCGCAACCAGTAGCCATTAAGCAAGTAGAAGTAGAAATTATCGATCATGCCTGGAATGAAGGTTGGGTTGTTCCACAAAAACCATCGGTAAAAACTGGCAAGCGTGTAGCTGTTATTGGAAGCGGGCCTGCCGGTTTGGCGGCTGCACAACAACTCACGCGTGCTGGGCATGATGTGGTGGTGCTGGAACGAGACGACCGCATTGGCGGACTCCTGCGCTATGGCATTCCTGAATTCAAGATGGAAAAACATCACATCGACCGTCGTTTAGAGCAAATGCGCGAAGAGGGAACCGAGTTCCGTGTGAATGCAGATGTGGGTGGGGTCATTGACGTAGAAGTGCTTCGTGCAACTCATGACGCGGTGGTTCTTGCATGCGGGGCAACCGCATGGCGCGATTTACCGGTACCTGGTCGTGAGCTCAAAGGCATTTATCAGGCAATGGAATTTTTGCCATTGGCCAACAAGGTGCAAGAGGGCGACTTTGCAGAGTCACCTATTTCTGCTGCAGGTAAAAACGTCATCATTATTGGTGGTGGCGATACGGGCGCCGACTGCTTGGGCACCTCGCATCGTCATGGCGCACAGTCGGTGACGCAGTTAGAAATTATGCCGCGCCCACCAGAAGAGCGTGCCGGCAATAACCCATGGCCGCAGTGGAGCCTTGTGTATCGCGTTTCGAGCGCACATGAGGAAGGTGGCGAGCGCGTGTTCAGCGTGAACACCGAACGTTTCCTCGACGATGGTCAGGGCAACGTTCGTGCGCTTCTTATTCATGAAGTAGAGATGAAGAACGGGAAGTTTGAAAAAGTTCCTGGCTCCGATCAAGAAATTCCTGCCGACCTCGTGCTTCTTGCACTTGGTTTTGTTGGTCCGGAAAAAGGTTCTTGGCTCGATCAGATGGGTTTGAACTACGACGATCGCGGCAACGTTGCGCGTGATGACCATTACAAAACATCTGCCGATGGAGTTTTTGTGGCAGGCGATATGGGTCGTGGGCAGAGCCTCATTGTGTGGGCTATTGCTGAAGGTCGTGCGTGTGCGGCCGGAGTTGATGCGTTCCTCATGGGAGAAACACATTTGCCGTACCCCATAGCACCTACTGCACGGCCTCTTGCGTAAGATTGAGGTTGTGCAAGAACGAGAACGAGAAACTGTGCGCATGCAGCGACGCTGGGTGCCAGTAGTTCTTGGTGTCTTTTTTACTCCGCTCATGGTTCTCGCAGTCAGCGCTTGTAGCCAAGATGTCGCTGGTAGCGCAACAACTGTTGTGCCTGTGGGGGCAACAGACTTCGCCACCATTCCTCCGGTCATTACTACTGCTCCGGGCGTCAGCACGACGTTGCCAGTTGGCTCGGTGGGGTACGAGCAGGAATACGTAGTGGTCTCAGGCGATTCACCCATCAAGGTAGCCAGTTCCTATGGGGTCAGCGTAGAAGAATTGCTCATGTATAACGGTTGGGTTTCCATCTCACAATTTCCACTTCCTACGCAAAGCATGAAAATTCCACCCACGGCAAAAAATACCTCCGCTCAGGCAATTGCCAACACCACACTGCCTCCGCAAGGGCCAAGCTCTAAAGGTTGTGGGTCTCGTCCGGCTGGAACATATGTTGTTGCAGCAGGCGATTCGTTATCGAAAATTGGCTCAGTGTTTTGCGTGAAAATGGCGGCCATCATGGCGGCCAATGGTTGGTATTCGCAAGCAGACGTCAAGCTCTTTGCTGGGCAAAGCATCATTATTCCCGCCTGGCTCGGATAAATCTTTCATCTATCAATAGTGCAATACCGAGAAGCGCAATAGCAACGAGCCCATCGAGCCACCAATGATTTCCGGTTGCTGACACAACAAATATGGTTGCCAAAACATGAAAGAGTGCAAGCCAGCGCCACTTACTTGTACTTGCCGCCACAACCCCTAATGACACCACAGCCGCCCAGCCAACATGGATAGATGGCATGGCTGCAAATTGGTCGGACACGCCTTTGCCAACGGGTCCATAAATAGACATTCCGTATCGTGTGGAGAGGTCGATGTAGCCGAGCTCAGGAAAAAAGCGCGGTGGGGCAACGCGAATGAATCGCAACGCTAAACACATGGCAGTGAGTAGTGCAAGACCGTTTCTCCATTGAGGATATGCGCTTCTATGAAAGGCAAAAAGCCATACCAAAAAGAGAAGCAGCACAGGAACATGTGCAATGGCGTAGTAAGCGTTGGACAGTTGGGCTAACCATTCGTGCTCCAGAACAAATTTTTGTAAGGAAAGTTCAGAGGGAAGAAAGATCTCTCGTTGAAAATTTTGGAGAGTACGGCCACGGTCGATTGCGCCAATTGATTGGTCGAGCGGAAGCACGCGGGCCAGGCGCCACAACGTATACAAACCCGATACAAAGGCGATCTCTTTTGTAGCTGCAATGAAATGTGATTGAACTTTTGTGGCAACCGAGGAGTCTTGAGTAGATGAAATTGCCAAGCGCTGAACACCAAACGATGCTGTTGCGCTTGATGCCGCGATTGCTGTACCTTGTTGCCATGTCAGCCAATCCATGTGTCAGAGCGTAAAGGGAATTTGTTAGCCGAGGTTTGGCCAGCGCCGTTTTTGTCGGCGTCGTTGGCCTGCTGCGCCCATCTTGCGGTGCTCATACAGGCTCCATTGGCGCCTCCAGCCTGAGTATTCAGGCCCAGTGAGTGCAGTGGAACGGCCAGCGGCAGCACGTTGACGTGATGTCCAAAAATCGGTGAGTGATTCATCGCCAAGAAGAGTGACGGCCTTTTCAATGCGTTCGTTGAAGCGCCGCGTGTTGTCGTTTTCTTCGGGGAAAAGCGGTGCACCAAAAATGACTCGCACATGGCCACGACGCGGGCGCTTCATTCCTTTGCCAAAAA
>CAMBPP010000056.1 GCA_945869715.1 Bifidobacterium breve | reverse complement strand
GCTCGACGATGCAACATCGGCAGTAGACCCTGCCAAGGAAAATGAAATTCGTGAGGCTATGACCACGGTCATGCGCGGTCGTACCACTTTGGTCATTGCACATCGGCCAGCGACTATTGCACTTGCTAGCAAAGTGGCATTGCTCGACGAAGGTCGCATTGTTGCCTTTGGTGAGCACTCGCACTTACTTGCCACTAATGCAAAGTATGGCGAAGTTCTTGCTGCGCAGGAGAAAAATATTGCCTCACTCATAAGCAAAACGGCAGGTGACTAAAAATGTGGGGCGGCGGAGCAGTTTCGGCAGAAGATCGTGTGTCGCGTGACGAAGCGCGTACCCTCATGCGTCGAACGCTTGCAATGGCAGCACCTTTTCGTAAAACAATGATGGCGGCGCTCGCGTGCGTTATTGCAGTTACCTTGTGCACGTTGGCTGGCCCCGTATTGGTACGTCATGGCATTGATGCAGGCATTCGGGCGAAAAATACTCGCTCGCTGAATATTTCCGTTGTTGCATACATTGCGGTTACCTGCATTGCGTATTGCTTTGGTCGTGCTCAATACATTTTCATTAACCGTGCCGGCGAGAACCTTTTGCGGGTCTTGCGTTTACGCGTGTTTTCGCAAATGCAAAAACAGTCAATGGCGTTCTACGACCGAGAAAAAGCCGGTGTTCTTGTAGCACGCATGACCGCCGACATTGAAAGCATGAGTGAATTAGTGCAGTGGGGCCTGCTCCAATTTATCTCGGCAGGTTTCCTTCTCGTTCTTGCAGTCATTTTACTCTTCACGTTGTCATGGCAACTCACCATTGTGGCTCTACTGGTGATGCCAATCATTTTTGTTGCTTCCATTAAATTTCAGCGCGATTCCAATAAGGCCTATCTCGATGTGCGAGAACGAGTTGGTGCAAACCTCTCTGCTTTGCAAGAAGGAATTACCGGAGTAAGAGTCATTCAGGCCTACGCCCGCGAAGAAGAACAAGTACGGCGTTTTCGTGCGTCAAATGACGCTCTATATAAAAGCCATATGCACAGCGTGAAGGTGAGTATGTGGTATTTCGGCCTTGTGGAGTTCGCAGGCATTTTTGCTTCGGCGCTCATTGTGGGTATGGGCGGATGGCTGGTACACAGGGGAAGTGTGTCTGTAGGAACAGTGGTGGCATTTGTGCTGCTTCTTGCCAACTTGTTCGACCCTGTACAACAGTTGTCGCAGTTATATAACACCATGCAATCTGCTGGCGCCGCGTTGAAAAAGTTATACGGCATTATGGATGCAGTGCCCGAGGTAGATGAATCCATTAGCGCGGTCGACCTACCAGAACATGGCGACTTGGTAGTGGTTGGCGCAACTTTTACTTATGCAGCAGGAGTCCAACATGCGCTGCACAATGTTTCTATTACAGTGCCCAATGGCAAACGACTCGCATTAGTGGGACCCACAGGTGCTGGTAAGTCAACATTGGCAAAGTTGATGGCGCGGTTGTACGACCCCAATGAAGGTTCTATTTCATATGGTGGAGTGAACTTGTGCGACGCAACAATGCAATCATTGCGCGAACGCATTGTGGTGGTGCCTCAAGAAGGCTTCCTTTTCAATGGAACCATTCGTGAAAATTTACGTATTGCAAAAAGTGATGCCACCGATGCAGAGATCGATAGAGCATTACAGGCGTTGGGTGTGTTCGAGCGATTCATAGCGTTTCCGCAAGGCCTCGATACGGAAGTGCACGAGCGCGGGTCGCGGTTGTCTGCCGGCGAACGACAGCTTGTCTCTCTTGCGCGCGCAGCTCTTGTAGACCCTGCGGTACTCGTGCTCGACGAAGCAACGTCGAACCTCGACCCAGGCACGGAAAAAGATGTTGAAGCTGCCTTAGAAGCGTTAATGCAGGGCCGCAGTGTTGTGGTTGTTGCGCACCGGCTCACCACCGTTCAGCGAGCAGACGCTATTGGTGTTGTTGACCATGCCGAGCTTGTGGAATGGGGAACGCACAGCGAACTGGTAGAGAAGAATGGTAAATATGCCGCGCTAGTGAACGCCTGGAATGCGAGTCAGCCCACGCGTTAGAAGTTGGTAGGTGGGGCTGGTGGTCCGAAACGGTTAGCTGAAGCATCGCCAGGCTGCGCCCAAAAAATAATGTTTCCAATAGGGAGAAGAATCCACCATCCACTTTTATTCACATCGTGCATGCGACGAATGCCAAACATTATTTGAGGGAGAACAAGGGCGGTAGAGACGATGTTTCCCGCGCTTGCGTTAGCGGCTGATACGAGGTACTGCGCAACGATGGTGAAAAGGATCCACCACCAAAAATCGCCACGTCGAGCACGACCTTTGTAATTGACATAGTTGAAAAAACCAAGTTTGACAGCAGTAACAATAGGCATGAGGCAAATTTAGCGGGCGACGAAGTACTTTGCGCGAGGGTGATGGCAAATGATTGCTGAAGTTGTTTGTTCGGGCTGGTATTGCCAACCGGTTTCTTCGCTCACTTCAATACCAAGACGACCAGCCTCAAGAAGCGCAGCCACAGTTGCGTTGTCTTCAAGATCTGGGCAAGCGGGGTAGCCCCATGAATAACGTCCACTGCGGTACTGCTGGCGAAAGAGGCCGTGCAGCGACGGGCCATCTTCATCGACAAAGCCCCATTCGGTACGAATGCGGTGGTGCCAATATTCAGCAAGCGCTTCAGCCATTTCAACGCCAAGCCCATGCAAGATGAGATAGTCCTGATACTTGTTCTGTTCAAACAATTCAGCTGCCATTTCGCTGACCGCATTACCCATGGTCACAATGTGGAACGCTGCGTAGTCTTTCTCGCCCGACTCAACACTGCGAAAGAAGTCGGCAATGCAGAGGAAGGGTTCTTCGCGTTGGCGTGGGTAGTGGAAGCGACACTGTTCTGTGGTGCGAGTGTCGTCGGTGTACACCACAAGGTCGGTGCCGTCGGCATTGACAGGGAAGTATCCGTACACCACTTGTGGCAGTAGAACGCCACTGGTTTTGGCATTGCTCAACTGTTCGCGCAGAAGAGGACGCAAGCGATCTTTAAATTGCTCATCGGTTTCACCATTTTCAGGGCGGAACTGCCACTGGTTACGAAAGATTGCAGTTTCGTTGATGTAGGCAGCAATATCGTCAATTGCTAAACCCTTCACCACTTTGGAACCAATGAATGGTGGGGTGAACACAGGGTTGTTGGTAGCAACATCTGGCGAGCGATGTGGAAGTTCAACTTCTACTCGTTCTGCCTTGTTGCGATCGGGAAGTACACGACCACTAGGGATGCGCCCGAAATCGGGGTCAACTACACCATCACGTTTAATCGACATAATTTTGTCGAGCGTGTAGAGGCCCTCAAAGGCATCGCGGCCGTAGAACACGCGTCCGTCGTAGATCTCGCGAAGATCTTTTTCTACGTACGTGCGGGTGAGTGCGGCACCGCCCAAAATGACGGGAATTTCCGACAGCCCAACGGCGTTTAGTTCTTGCAAGTTTTCGCGCATGATGAGCGTGCTCTTGACGAGCAACCCGCTCATGCCAAGGGCATCGGCGTTTACTTCTTGAACTTTGGCAATCATGTCGGCAATAGAAACCTTGATGCCCATGTTCACCACTTCGTAGCCGTTGTTGGTGCAAATGATGTCAACCAAGTTCTTACCAATGTCGTGAACGTCACCTTTCACGGTGGCGAGAACAAGACGACCCTTGGAAGTTTGCCCATCAATTTTTTCCATAAAGGGTTCAAGGTGTGCAACGGCAGTTTTCATTGTTTCTGCACTTTGCAAAACAAACGGCAATTGCATTTGGCCGGAACCAAAAAGCTCGCCAACAACTTTCATGCCTTCAAGAAGGATGTTGTTAATAATGTCGAGCGGTGGAATGCCTTGTGTCATGGCAGTGTTGAGGTCGTCGGTGAGGCCGTCGCGCTCAGCATCAATAATGCGTTGCTTCAAAATGCGCTCAAGGGTCCAGTCGCTACGGTCTTCTTTGACCGCATCAACTGACTTCACATCTTCAAAGAGGCGCAGTAGAACATTCAATGCGTTTTCACCGTTGATTTCTTCGTCGTAAATGAGAGCTCGACATACTTCTTTTTGCTCTTCAGGAATACGCGAGAGCGGCAAAATTTTGCTGGCATGAACAATTGCCGAGTCGAGGCCAATAGTCGTACATTCGGCAAGAAAGACGCTGTTCAGCACTTGGCGCAGTGCCGGCTTCAAACCAAAGCTGACGTTCGACAAACCAAGTGTGGTGAAAGCGCCGGGAATTTCTTCTTTAATTCGGCGAATGGCTTCCATTGTTGCCAAACCGTCGCGACGGAGATCTTTGTCGCCGGTGCCAATAGGGAAGGTAAGGGCATCAAAGATGAGATCGGATGAACGAAGGCCATAGCGCTCGGTCGCAATTTTGTTCAGACGATGCGCTACTTCCATTTTCCATTCAACATCACGTGCCTGACCGCGTTCGTCAATGAGCAAACAAATAACTGCGCACCCGTAGTCGCGGGCAAGGGTAAAGACGCGGTCGAGCCGGCTACCTGGCTCTTCGCCGTCTTCCAAGTTGGCAGAGTTCAATACACCGCGGCCGCCATTGTGTAGGAGGCCCGCTTCCATGACCTGGGGTTCTGTGCTGTCGAATACCAACGGAACGCTTACTTGTGAACCGAATCTGCTGGCGATTGAATTCATGTCGACGACGCCATCGCGGCCTACATAGTCAACACAGACGTCAATAACGTGTGCACCCTCACGTATTTGCTCGGCCCCCATTTTGGTGCAACCATCCCAGTCGGCTTCAAGCATGAGGTCGCGAAATGCTCGTGAACCATTGGTGTTGGTGCGTTCTCCAATAATAAGAAATGAATTGTCTTGAATAATGGGTACCGATGAATACAAAGAGGTAAGTGCAGGTTCAAAGTTGTAATTGCGTGGAGCAGGTGTGAGGTCGCGTACTGCTTCTACAACCAGGCGGAGATGCTCTGGGGTGGTGCCACAGCAACCGCCCACAATGCCAATGCCCAAATCTTCCACGTGGTGCTTGTGATACGAAGCGAGCTCGGGTGGTGTGAGGTCGTAATGCGTGCGACCATTCAGAACACTTGGCAAGCCTGCGTTAGGTAAGACAGAAATGGGAATAGGTGAGTGTTGCGAGAGGTGACGCAGGTGCTCTTGCATTTCAGCGGGACCAGTTGCGCAGTTAATGCCAATGACGTCGGGGCGCATTGCTTCTAATGCAACTAATGCAGCGCCAATTTCAGTGCCCACCAACATGCGTCCGGTTGTTTCCATGGTGACTTGCACCTGAATAGGAATTTCACGGCCCACAATTTTCATTGCTTGGCGACATGCTTGCATTGCAGCTTTAATTTGTAGCAGGTCCATGCATGTTTCAATGAGAAAAAGGTCTGAGCCCCCATCGAGAAGTCCGCGCGCTTGTTCTACGTACGAGTCACGCAATTCGGCAAAGCCAATATGCCCGAGGCTCGGCAGTTTGGTTCCGGGGCCCATTGACCCTGCAACAAATCGCGTGCGCCCGTCGGCTTCGTAACTACTTGCCACCTCGCGCGCTAGCGAAGTGGCTGCGACGTTGAGTTCGTATGACTTCTCTGGAATTGCATACTCGGTGAGAACAGTAGAGAAAGATCCGAAACTTGCCGTTTCAATTGCGTCAACGCCAACCTTGAGAAAGGCGTCGTGCATAGAACGAATGACATCGGGGCGAGTGAGGCAGAGCATCTCGTTGCAACCTTCAAGAGCGGCACCACCAAAATCGTCTGGACCAAGATCAAGATCTTGCACAAAAGTGCCAAAGGCACCGTCAAACACGATGACACGGTCGTTCACGGCTTGAAGGTAAGTCTGTCTTTTCATGTTCCTTACAAGTTATCGGCACAGGATCAGGTGCTAGTAACTCTCCCGCACTAACGTTGTAACAAATGGCACGCGAACCGATCTATACACGTGATGGCGACGATGGCACCACTGGCCTCTTTTACGGAGGAAGGGTGCCGAAAGACTCAGCGCTACCGCGCGCCTATGGCACCGTCGACGAGGCGCAAGCCGTGTTGGGGCTTGCTCGTAGTGCTGCGGTCAGCAATAGTGGAGATGCTCGTTCTCAAGAAGTAGTGGCCATGCTCGAGCCGTTCATGCGCGACTTGTGGGTGCTCATGGCTGAACTTGCTACTTTGCCTGAGAATCGCCACAAATTAGTGCCGGAAAAGTCGTGCGTGTCAGCGGAGATGGTGACGAACATGGAACGGCTCATTGACAAGCTCGATACGCAATTTGAACACCCCACAGAGTTTGTCGTGCCTGGCGAACATCCGGTGTCGGCATGGCTCGATCTTGCACGCACCGTTGTGCGTCGTGCAGAACGTCATTCGCTTGCTGCAGCACCAGCTCCGTCGCATGTAGTGCCCTACCTGAACCGCATGTCCGACCTGCTGTGGACCATGGCACGTTGGCAAGAGGGTACGAGTCGCCCTGTACGCAGCGTTTAGACTGCTCTAGTGACAATTCAATTCAGCGTTTCCACATCATCTCGTACTCAAGCCAATGCCATTGGCGTGCCAGTTGGCTCCGATGGTCCTGTGTCGTCAAAGGTTGGTTTGAATCGCAAACAACTCAGTGAGCGTGGCTTCGAAGGCCGGGTTGGCCAAACTCTGGTGTTGAACGGTTTAGGTGGTGTTTCTGTTGTTGTAGCAATTGGTGTTGGCGCTGGAAATTCTTTAACCCCAAACGACGCCCGTAAAGCCGCAGCAGCTTTTGCGCGTGCTGCGGGAAAAGTTTCAAGCCTGGCAACGACCCTTGCCGGTGTTGGCCGTGGCAACAAAGCAAATATTGCGCAAGCCGTTGTTGAAGGAATTCAACTGGCAACACATCGCTATAGCGCGCTCAAGAGCGATAAGAATTTTGCATCGCCCTTGCGTGAAGTGGTGCTTGTGGCAACTGCCGAAAACGCAGCAGCAATTTCACGAGGCGTGAAAAATGGTGCGGTTGTCGCCAACGCAGTGTGCATGGCGCGCGATTTGGCAAACACTCCACCTGCGTATCTCACCGCCCGTCACTTCGCCGACAAGGCAGTAGAAATTGCGGCACAAACTGGTCTCGAAATAACGGTGTACAACAAAGAAGAACTTCTTCAAATGGGTTGTGGCGGCATGATTGGTGTGAACCAGGGAAGTGTTGAACCACCACGCATGGTGAAGCTCTCTTACAACCCTAAAGGCGCTGGCAAAAAGCAACATGTTGTGCTTGTTGGCAAAGGCGTCATGTACGACTCTGGTGGAATCAGTTTGAAGCCGTCCGACCCATCGCATGCGGTCATGAAGATGGACATGAGTGGAGCAGCAGCAGTGCTCGCCACCATGAGCACACTTAGCGCACTGAAGTGTGCAACTCGCGTGACCGCGTTTCTGATGTGCACCGACAACATGCCCTCAGGCAGTGCGCTCAAACTTGGCGATGTCCTTACCATGCGCAATGGTAAAACCGTAGAAATTCACAACACCGATGCCGAGGGCCGCCTCATTTTGGCCGATGGGCTCTCGCTTGCAGCTGAACTCAAGCCGTCAGCCATTATCAACATTGCAACTCTGACCGGAGCCTGCTTGGTTGCACTCGGAGAAAAAGTTGCCGGAGTTTTAGGTACCAATGACAAACTCATTTCACAATTAGAAGATGCAGCGGCTCGAGTAGACGAACCCATTTGGCAACTTCCGTTAGTGAAAGAGTACCGACGCTTGCTCGACTCCACAGTTGCCGATATGCGCAATATTGGTGGGCCAGCAGGCGGAACCATTACCGCAGGCTTGTTCTTAAGCGAGTTTGTGGGCAACACGCCATGGGCGCATCTCGATATTGCTGGCCCAATGAAAGTTGATGGCGACGATGGTTGGATGCAAAGAGGCGCAACAGCTTTTGGTACGCGCTTACTTATAGACACTGTTACCAGTTTTAAAGCTGTCTAGCTCGTTGCGCTAGTCAGCCACAGTGCGTGGGTCTCACGCAAGTGTTGTGGCAGTCGTTGAACGTGTCGTGCCGATAGTGCAGGTATGCGTGTGCGCACGGCCAACCCATAAGAATATTTCTGTGCAACACCAAACATGACGAGTCGGTCAATGCCACGCGTAAAGGGGCATTCTTTGTCGGTGCGGTAGTTCAGCCCAAGAGCAGCTGCGGTTTCTGGCAAATTGAGTTCGTAGCCCTCGGGGTAGTGGTCGAAACCACTTGCTAAACGGCGCAAAAGCCACGTGGAAGTGGGGCCAAGTATGCCAAGCCAATAGTGCTCTACGTAGTCACTACGTACCTCGAAGCCAGTGGAATCGACCACGGGGTCAAGCCATGGGTACACCACCAGTGTTTCGGAATCGTGCAGAACAGTTGATGTTGGGTTCATGCCTACGTGTGTGCATTAGACAGCACTTGGTGACAGAAATTGTCTGCTGCGGTGAAGAGCGTCAGAATGGGCACATGTCGCAAGATCTGCTCACGCTCGCCCAAGAGATGTTGGCAAGCGCGCAGCGGGTGACCGTGCTCACGGGCGCGGGCATTTCCACCGATTCGGGTATTCCCGATTTTCGCGGCCCGAACGGAGTGTGGACACGCAACCCTGCTGCTGAAAAAGTGGCAACACTGAAGCACTTCTTAGAAGATGAAGAGATTCGCAAAATTGCGTGGCAAAATCGACTCGTTTCGCCAGCGTGGAATGCGCAGCCAAACCCTGGGCACCGGGCACTTGTGCAACTTGAGCAACTAGGAAAAATGCACGGACTCA
>CAMBPP010000055.1 GCA_945869715.1 Bifidobacterium breve | reverse complement strand
CCGGTGTGCATTGGTGCATTTGGTGAACAAATTGGTTTGCCAATGGCGGGCCGTATTGCCGATATGTGGAATTCCCCCATATTTGGCAGCGATGAAAAGTGGTTGAAGAAGCGTGACATTGTTTTTACATCCGCGGTGAAGGCCGGGCGGGAAACGAGCGATATAGAAGTGTCGCTGACCGTCGAACGCGCATTGCCAAACACTGGCGCTGAATCACAACAGCTATTCGATGAGCTATCTCATTTGGCCGAGTTGGGCGTGCAGCACTTCGTCATGGACTTCGGGCACCCACAAAGCACCGAGCCAGTTCTGCGCTTTGTGGAAGAAGTAATGGCGCCACTGCGGCGTGGTTAAAGCAGTATTTTTGCTGGAGTAAAGTTTCGTTATGGCAGGACTCGCACACGAAATTGACCCACGAGAATTTGATTCTCCAGAGTTTCAAAGTAATCCGTTTCCGTTGTATCAGCGGCTCCGCGATCACCATCCTTTATTCCGTGACCGTTTCCATAATCGGTGGATTATCAGTCGCTATGAAGATGTCAATGCCGCGTTCCAAAACAATGAGAGCTTCGACCGGGCGATGTACCAACCCGATGGGCCATACGTATTTGGTTCGTCACACGTGTTTGGTCCAAATATCTTGGAATACGGAAATAGTGATCGCCACCGCTGGCTGCGCAACGTAGTTGCAGGTCAATTCGTGGGGCAGGGCCTCGTTTCTTTTATTCCTTTCGTTGAGCAAATTGCTGGTGAGCTTGTTGAACGTTGCTCGGGCGAAGGTGAAGTGGAGCTCGTGCAGCAGTTCTCAAATCAATTCCCTATTCGAGTTATTTCAAACATTCTCGGACTACCGCGAGCCGATGAAGAAAAGTTTGTTGTGTGGTATCAGGCCCTCATTGCTGGCTTGGGTTTTGGTGGTGAACACTTAGCCCGTGGCATTGCGGCACGAAATGAGATGTGGCAGTACCTAGAACCACTTGTTGCAGATCGTTTAGCGCATCCCAAAGACGACTTGTTGTCAAAATTGTGTTTGGCCGAGCTCGATGGCGTGCGAATGAACATGGACGAAGTGAAAGGTTTTATTGCTCTTCTCCTTGCTGCTGGCGGCGATACCACCGATAAGGCAATTGCCAATATGTGGTACCACATGCTGTACACGCGCCCCGATCAGTTCGAAGACGTGAAGAAAGACCCAGAACTATGGGACAACGTATTTTCTGAAATGATGCGCTTCGACCCAGTGGTGCATGTTCAGTCACGTTTCACTACACGTGAAGTTGAAATGCACGGACGCGTCATTCCCGAGCGCGCTCAGGTCATTTTGTCGCTTGGTGCAGGCAACCGTGATGAGCGTGTGTTCAAGAACCCCGATGTATTCGATATTCATCGTGAAGACCTACACATGGGTCGCGAAAATCGTTCAGCTCGTTATAGGTCTGACAAACAGGGCCACTTAGGTTTCGGTGTTGGTCAGCACTTTTGCATGGGTTATGCAATGGCACGCCAAGAGGCGGTTATCGCCTGCACGCGCATGATGGAAGTCATGAAAAATCCGCGTCCGAAATTTGCAACACACGAAGGTATTACTTCACCGAATATTGACTCCGGTGGTTTTAGGTCGCCGCGTGAACTGTGGATCCAGTTCGACAAGTAAAGCATCATGAAAGTAGTGATTGATATAGAACGCTGCATGATGTCTGGCGAGTGTTGCTACAACCATCCATGGCTGTTTTCTTTCGGGGAAGACGGCTTCCCGGAGGTACTGGTGCCTGAACTGACGACTGAACAGCAACGCAAAGAGGCGCGTCAATCGATTCAAGTCTGCCCAAGTGGAGCAATCTCTGTCATTGAGTAGCGCCAGGGGAAATGGAGCGGGTGACGGGAATCGAACCCGCATAGCCAGCTTGGAAGGCTGGAACTCTAGCCATTGAGCTACACCCGCGTGTAGTGAGCCTCCATCTTACAGTCGGACTTACTCTTGACCACCTGTAGAACGGCGGGCTCGAACGATGAGGGCAATAAGACCGATGCCCACAATGGCCACCACGCCGTATTGGAGATAATCGCCCCATTTGCCCGCTTTTTCCCACTGGTCGCCAAGAGCCCATCCGAGTGCCACCCAGACCATGTTCCAGACGAGGGAACCGGTGGCAGTTAAGAGAGTGAATTTGCCAAGCGGCATTCGGTCGCCGCCTGCAGGGATGGAAACCACCGAGCGAACAACCGGAATGAGCCGACCGAATAACACCACGTAATTTCCGTGTCGCTCAAACCACACAAAACCTTTATGCACATCGGACTTCTTTAGGCCAACGAAGCGACCAATACCTGTAAGGAATCGTTCCATTCGTTCATCGTCTAACAACCGACCAATCCCGTACAGGAAGTACGCGCCAATAACGGATCCGATCGTTGCGGCAATGACAGCACTGACGTAATCGAATTGTCCTTCGCTGACATTGAATCCGGCGAGAAGAAGAATGAGTTCAGATGGGATGGGCGGAAATATATTTTCGAGCGCAACGAGAAATGCAACTCCAATTAATCCAATGGAGTCAATAACGTTTGTTGCCCAATCAATCACACGGCAACACTAGTTGGCTAGAACTGTCGCCATTGGTTTACGCCCGCGTGTAGCTCAATGATTAGAGAATCTTGCGGAAAATCTTTGCTTTGCGCGCGGTGTAAGGCGGATAGGCGATGGAGGGGTCAAGTTTGGTTCCGCGGCTGAGAACGGGTTTCATATGTTGGAACAGGCGAACTCCAGAAATGCCGTGGTATCCGCCCATGCCGCTTTCACCAACACCACCGAAAGGAAGATGCGGGCTAGTGAGATGCAAGATGGTGCCATTCACAGTGACGCCACCAGCAGTGGTGCGCGACAACACGTCGTTAATGACGGCTTGCTTTTCAGCAAATACATAAAGGGCCAGTGGATGATCGTGAGCAGCCACATAGCGAATGGCCTCGTCGCTGTTGCTCACTGTGATGATGGGGAGTAACGGCCCAAAAATTTCTTCATGCATGATGGGGGAGTTGAGTGACACATCGGTGAGCACCGTGGGGGCAATGTATTTATCGGTCGCATTGCTTTCGCCGCCAATAACGGCAGTTCCACTTTTCATGAGCCCTGTGAGTCGAGAGAAATGGCGGTCGCTCACAATGCGTGCGTAGCTGTCGCTGACGTGCGGGTCTGAACCATAAAAATCATTGAGCGCAATTTTGAGTTGTTCGATAAAAGGCTGTTCAACTGTTTTATCGACAAGCACATAGTCGGGGGCAACGCAGGTTTGTCCAGCATTGATGAATTTCCCCCACGCCACGCGCCGAGCTGCAACTCTGATGTTCGCTGACGCATCGACAATGACGGGGCTCTTGCCGCCCAGTTCAAGTGTGACCGGTGTGAGATTTTTTGCAGCAGCGGCCATGACAATACGACCAACAGTGCCGTTGCCGGTGTAGAAAATGTGGTTGAAGTGTTGGTCTAAAAGTGCAGTGGTTTCAGGAACGCTTCCTTCCACAAGTGCCACGGCAGAGGTGTCGAGATACTTGGGGACGAGTTGTGCAAGAAGCGCAGACGTTTCAGCGGATACTTCTGACGGTTTCATGACAACAGTGTTGCCCGCTGCGATGGCCCCGGCTGCGGGCACAAGCAAGAGTTGAATGGGGTAGTTCCATGGTGCAATAACAAGTACAACGCCAAGTGGCTCGGGAATGAGCTGCGACTTTGCGGGCATCGCAACTACTGGAGTAGGCACGCGTTGGGGCTTGTTCCACTTCTTAAGATTTTTGATCATTGCTTTTACTTCTGAAGTAACAAATGCAATGTCGGTAATGAAACCTTCAACATCGGGCTTGCCAAGGTCTGCCTTTAAAGCGGCGCTGAAGGCTGCCTCATTGTCTTCCATCATGCGAACAAGAGCCTCTAGTTGTTGTTTGCGCCAGGCCAGCGGGCGAGTTTTGCCCGAGTTGTAGGTGGCGCGTAAGGAGGAAACGATGTCGGCAATATTGTTCAGGTTTGTCACATCTGAACGCTAGCCAAGTTCATCATTTGAGTCATCATCGTCTTCGTCAATAACGAATAGCTCGTTACTTTCCTCAAGTTCTGGAATATTACGGCGCTGGCGCAGTTCATCAATTTTCTTTGTTTCACGGTTGAGACCCTTAAAACGTGTGCCCACGGTGAGCGACTCGAGGTCATCTTGCACGGAGTCGAAGCTCTTTTTTACTTTTTCCAGCGACTTAACGTACAGCTCCCATTGCTTTTTGAACTTGTTGACCAACTGCATCATTTGCTCGGCTGTTTCTTCAGTGTGGAAGCTGTCGGCAGCTTGGCGCACAACAACGAGAAGCGAATACAACGAGAGTGGTGAGCACAATACGACCTTGCGTTCAAGGGCCCAGTCGATGAGGGTGGAATCGGCTTCATGAATGAAACTGCTGATGCCTTCGTTGGGAACAAACAACAGCACATAGTCGAGCGAAATTTCGTTGGTTTTGGTTGCGTAGTCGCGCTTTTCTAGTTCCGTGACGCGGGCGCGAACGGCTTTTAAGAATTCGGCTTTCAACACATTGCGCGAAGCCTGCTCGGTAGCAGCAACGTATTTTGCATACGAGTCGAGGGGGAATTTGACGTCCATATATAGAACGCGGTTGGGTGGAAGCAAGAACGTGTAGTCGGGGCGGCCGCGACCTTCAATGGTGTCTTGCTTTTCGTAGTTAATGCCTTCCACCAGACCGGCAGCGCGCAAGAGGTCTTCGGTCATGCGCTCGCCCCACTGGCCGCGGGCTTGTGAGCTAGAAAGCACGTTGTTGAGGTCGGTGGTTTGCTTGGCTAGATCTGAAACTGCTTGGTCGACGCCTTTGAACTTTTCGGTGTTCATATCGCGCAGCGACTTGAGTTCGGTGTTCAACTCGGCGAGACGCTGAGTGACGTTGTCTTGCACTGCTTTCAACGTGTTGTCAATGATGTCGGCGCGTTTGCCCAACTGTTCATCGCCTTTTTCCACGACTTGCGCAGAAGCTAATTTGATTGACTCTTCGCGATCTTGGGTGGCGTTTGTTCGCATGGTGGTGAGTGCCTCAGCTAAAGCGCTCTGAACTGCCTTACTGACTTCTGTATTGACTGTGGCAGAGACGGTTGCAGATATTTGCTCATTGGTCATGACGGGAGCAATAGGGGTGTTGTCTACATGTGTCTCCACGTTGCCAAGTACTGAGCGCTGGCGAACTATGAGGAAAGCGAGTGAAGCGATGAGGAGGCCGATGATGAGCCCAAAAATGGTTTGCACGGCTCCATAGTACAAATGGGTTGTTACATGGCAGGGATGTAGGGTAATTTGATGGTTCAAGACGCCTCCAGAACACCTAGCGAACACGTAGATGTTCTTGTTGTGGGCGCAGGTATTTCAGGCATCGGGGCGGGATATCACCTCAACACCATGTGCCCGTCGCGGACCTATGCAATTCTTGAAGGGCGTGCGGATATCGGGGGCACTTGGGACCTTTTTCGATACCCGGGAGTGCGTTCTGACTCCGACATGCATACGTTGGGCTTTCGGTTTAAACCGTGGACTGAAGCAAAAGCAATTGCCGATGGTCCAGACATTTTGCGGTACCTCCACAACACAATGAACGAATTCGATATTGCTCGTCATATTCGATTCGGGCGTTTGGTGAAAACTGCTCAGTGGTCAAGTGAGACCTCGCAGTGGACTGTTCATGCTGAGCGAGTGGGTACTGGTGACGTTGTCACATTTACTTGCGGCTTTTTGTTTATGTGCTCTGGCTATTACAGCTACCGCGAGGGCTACACGCCCGAGTTTGCGGGGCGAGACCGTTTTCGTGGAGAGGTTGTTCATCCTCAAAAATGGACGAGTGATGTTGCCTATTCAGGAAAGCGTGTAGTTGTTGTTGGCTCGGGCGCGACAGCAATCACGCTTGTTCCTGCAATGGCAAACGACGCTGAACATGTAACCATGTTGCAACGCTCGCCAACGTACATTGCTGCACGGCCCGACGTTGACGCATTTGCAAATAAGTTACGCAAGTATCTGCCATCAAAATTGGCCTATGCAATTACCCGTTGGAAAAATACTAAATATCAACAGATGGTGTATCAGCGTTCACGAACGCATCCAGACAAAGTAAAAGAAATTTTGCTCACTGCAGTGCGCGAGCAGCTTGGTCCCGACTACGACATAGAAAAAGATTTCACCCCTACGTATAACCCGTGGGACCAACGTTTATGTTTGGCTCCGAACGGCGATTTGTTTCAAGCAATGCGCGAAGGCAAGGCTTCGGTCGTCACCGACACCATTGACACCTTCGATGAAACTGGAATTCTTCTGTCGTCTGGGCAGCATCTCGAAGCAGATGTCATTGTGACGGCGACAGGTTTGCAATTAGTCACTTTGGGCGAAGTGCAGTTTGAAGTCGATGGTAAGCCAATCAATTTCGCCGATACGTGGACCTATAAGGGTGTGGCATATTCGGGAGTACCCAATTTGGCGTCATCGTTTGGGTATATCAATGCTTCATGGACTCTGCGCTCAGATCTCACCTGCGAGTACGTATGCCGGTTGCTTAACCACATGGCAAAAACGGGCACAACGCAGTGCACGCCGCAGTTGCGTGATGAAGACCTCAACATGCCAGAACGGCCATGGATCGACTCCTTTAGCGCTGGCTATATGAGCCGCGTCATGCACATGTTTCCGCGGCAGGGGAATCATGCCCCGTGGGTCAACCCGCAGAACTTCGCCCGAGATAAGAAAATGTTCAGGCGCGCTCCGCTTGATGATGGGGCAATGCAGTTCACTCGTCCAGTGAATTGACCACCTCAAATTCTCACTAAGGTGAAGAAAACAGCCAAGGGGGAATCATGGGCATTTTGGGAAATTATCCGCTATTTCAGCAAGCATATTTAGTTAATAATCTTGAAGATTCAATGCAGAAGTGGCACGACCTCTTCGGTGCTGGTCCGTTTTCGGTAACAGACCATCACAAGTGTGACACCTTCGATTACCGCGGCACACCGCAAGAAGCCGATGTGTCATACGCATTTGGTTACTTGGGCGACACGATGATTCAGTTCATTGTGCAACACGACGACACGCCTTCTATCTACCGCGACATGTATAAAAAGGGCGAAGAGGGCTTCCATCACATTGCATACCTCGTGACCGATTTCCAAGCAGAGCGTCAGCGCTTGCTCGACATGGGTTTCGCACCTGCATGTGAATTGTTTGCCGACGGTGTGAATGCCTCGTACTTCGACACGCGTGAAGTAACAGGTGGATTCACCGAAATTCACGGCGACCCACCACACATTCTTGGCATCTTCGCTGAATGGCGTCGTGCTCATGAAATTATGAAGCCAGGCGACCCGCTCATCTGGCGCCGTAAAGAAGGCCGTCGTTCCACCGACAAATAACCCAAGTGTTCTCGGCGCCGTACGTATCGTTTTTCGTTACGTTCTGTGCCGAGAAATCTCATCATCCACATGAATCGGGAAGTCATGAAGCGTGAAGTTGTAGAAGTAGTTGGTGGTTTGTATTTCGGTGAAGCGCCGCGTTGGCATGAAGGTCGGCTGTGGTTCAGCGACTTTTATGAACACGTTGTACTCTCCGTAGGCGTAGAGGGAGATCTGCGCACCGAGTTGTCAATTGATGATCAGCCATCTGGGCTCGGATGGATGCCTGACGGTTCGCTACTTGTGGTCAGCATGACCAAGCGACAGGTGCTGCGCAGAGATACCGATGGCAATGTGAGCGTTTGGGCCGACTTGTCAGACATTGCGACGTATCACTGCAATGACATGGTGGTAGACGCGCAGGGCCGAGCCTACGTAGGTAACTTCGGGCTCAACCTCGACGAAGAAGTTGCCACACGCCCCATAGAGGAAGTGCTCGCCAACCCAAAGTTGGCCGACCTTGCCTGTATTTCACCAGAGGGAAAAGTGCGTGTTGCTGCAACAGATTTATGCTTCCCTAATGGTTCAGTCATTACGCCAGATGGAAAAACTCTCATAGTCGCTGAAACTCTTGGGTACAGGTTCGCGGCATTCACTATTAACGCAGATGGTTCGCTGTCTGACCGCAGAGTGTGGGCCACTACTGAAGGGCGTATGCCCGATGGCATGTGTCTCGATGCCGACGGCGCCGTATGGTTTGCCAACCCGATGTCTACGGAATGCGTGCGTATTGCTGAAGGTGGCAAAGTGCTTGAAGTAATTGATACGGGTCAGCTCTGTTTCGCTTGCATGCTTGGTGGCGACGACGGAAAGACTCTCTTCATGCTCACGGGTGATTCAGCTGAAGCTCATATTGCATCTTCGGCACGAACAGGACGCGTACTTTCTGTACGCGTCGATGTACCTAGCGCCGGCCGGCCTTAACAGGCGAGAACACTTAGGGGCGGGGCCAGTGGCAGGCCACGTAATGGCCAGCTGATACTTCATGCAACTGCGGTTCTTCTTGTGAGCAGAGGTCGGTAGCTGCAGGGCAGCGCGTGCGAAAGCGGCAACCCGATGGCGGATCCATGGGTGATGGCGGTTCGCCTTCCAGCGTTGTGCGACGGGCCGCAACATTGGGGTCGGGGATAGGTACAGAACTCACCAGTGCATGCGTGTAGTGATGGCGTGGACGCGAGTACAGCTCGTCTGGCGCTGAGATTTCACATACCTTGCCGAGATACATCACCATGATGCGTGTGCTGACGGCCTTTACTACTGCGAGGTCGTGTGAAATGAAGATGAGCGTGAGGCCGTATCGCTCTTTCATGTCTTGCAGCAAATTAAGAATTTGA